>JBMDXV010000215.1:0-6093 GCA_048594525.1 Gammaproteobacteria bacterium
TCTTTGATGCCCTCATATTATCCACCGTATGAATCTTTATTACACAATCTCTTAAGTCTTGACTATATGCCTTCATTTCTACTATAAAAAATAAAAATCCAATTATACATTTTTATGAGAAACTTTGTCGGGTCAGCTATATTGGCTAAAGCAGGCTGCTTGACCTGACCGCACTTTTATTCACACCCGTATCAGGGTATCGCATGTTCCGTATTGCGTAAGCCCACCGTTTAAAAAATCAAGTTTAATATTGAATTTGCCCTTCAACTGCGATAGAATGCGCGGTCTTGAAAGTAGGCACGTAGCTCAGGGGTTAGAGCACCACCTTGACATGGTGGGGGTCGGTGGTTCAATTCCACTCGTGCCTACCAGCGATGAGTTGCATTGCGGCTTCAAAGACTTCTTCTACTGTAAACCCCATATTGCCGCGAAGTTGGCCTGATTTAAATTTTGGCAGACTTTCATCTTCTTGAAATAAAATCATTTTACGTGTGGTGGCCGACACCACAAATTCCGGGCGATTGCTGAAGAGGCCCAGTGTCGGCGTCTCGACTCCGAAGCCCAAGTGCATGACACCAGTATCGCCGGAAATGAGAATATCTGCCTGTTCAATCACAGCCGCGATTTTATCAAGGCTCAGGACTGGCAGGCGAATCGAGGGAAGACTTGCGGGATAGTACTGAAAAAATGCATCAGTCCGCGCGATTTGATCCGGGCTGCCGATGACAACAGGGATGAGGTTTCTATCACGATAGAGTTTCTCTGCGAGCAGCGCAAAGCGGGGCACAGGCCAGCATTTGGCGGGTTCACTCGCAGCCAATTGGTAAACAGCAATGGCCTCATGGGGAAGGACTGTTTTTGTCCAGCTGCGGTTTTCGTCCGAGACAAAAAATTTGACTTGGGGTGAGACGGAAGCCGGATCGATTCCAAAGGGGCGTAAAATCTCATTTGTTTCGACGATCCAGTTACTGTCGCCAGAAGGAGCAGGGACGAGGATATTATAAGCCCGACAGAGCGCCGGAGTTTTGTCAAAACTCACACGAAGGGGAATATTTGAGCGCCGTCCAATAATAGGGCTGGCGCCTCCCATATAAAAATTGATGAGAAGATCAAACTTTTGTTTGCGAATCCACCTAAAGCCGCGGATGAAGGCAATGAGGGTTTTTATATTCCTAACGCGCGGGAAAACCCTGGCCTCGACAATAGCAGGGTGGTGACGGAGCAAATCAATATTAGGCCGATCGGTTAGCGCATAAAAGCGAGCCTCCGGAAAACGAAGTTTTAAAGCGCGCAATGCGGGCTCGTGCATCAGGGTATCGCCAATGCGGCTAAAATCAAGGATCAGGATTTTTTTGACGGGATTATAGTCCACTTTGCCTGTGACTCCGCCAGAGTAAATACACTGCCAGGGCAAACATGGGAATACACAGCACCTGACCCATGGTTAGCCAGCCGAACGCGAGGTAGCCCAGTTGCGGATCGGGTTCGCGGTAAAATTCGATGTAGAAACGAAAACAGGCGTACAACAGGAGAAACAGCCCGGAGATGGCGCCCGTCTTTCTCGGTTTCAAAGAAAAAATCCAAATGATGGTGAACAGCACAACGCCTTCTAAAATGAGTTCAAAAAGCTGGGAAGGATAGCGGGGAAACGGGCCGCCAGTGGGGAAAATCATCCCGAGCTTTGACGTGGTGATCCGTCCCCAGAGTTCGCCGTTAATAAAATTACCAAGCCGTCCCAGCCCTAAGCCTAAAGGGGCAAAAGGCGCAATGAAGTCTGTGAGGCGAAGAAACGGAACGCTCAATTTGCGGCTGAGGAAAAACATCGCCAGGGTGACGCCGATGAGGCCTCCATGAAAGGACATGCCGCCATCCCAGACTTTGAAAATGATCCAGGGCGCGTGGATAAAACTCGGCAGGTCATAAAAAAGCATGTAGCCACATCGCCCCCCTAAGATGACGCCGAGAGCAATATAAAATAACACATCCCCCAATTGCTCGCTGGTTTTGATGGGACTCCAGGCTTGAGATTTCATGCGATACCAGGCGAGTCCATAGCCTCCCAGAAACGCGAGGAGATACATGAGTCCATACCAGTGAACCTGGATCGGGCCGAGGCTCAGCGCAACGGGGTCGAATTGAGGGTAATGGAGCATATTAAAACCCTCTCACACTCGGAATGCTTGTCATTGTTCAGGCTCCTAAATTTGGGTAAGATGCGAGTTCAAAAAAACAGGCCGGTATTATGCAATCATGAAAAAAATTTTACTAGTCGCGAGCCTAATCCTGACTTTCAATTTGACGGGCTGTGCCCTCCGTCCTTACCAAAATCCGGTTCAGCAGGGGATTAATCTCAGCGCAAACCAAATCTCGCAATTACAGGTGGGCATGAGCCAAAATCAGGTATCGTATTTATTGGGCTCTCCCAATCTGATTGACCCTTACCATCCCAATACCTGGTACTACATTTACACCAACGAAGAAAATCATCAGCCTATGGTTCAACATCAACTGTCCGTTCAGTTTGATAGCGCGGGCAATGTTTCTCAGTTTCAGACGAAATAACTTCCCTTGCACACCTTGATTTTCTCGGTTTCTAAATTGAACGTTATTTGAAGAAGCACCCGCCCCCCGTAATTTTATATCATATTTTATTCACAAGAATACTAGCTATATTTACGGGCAGAAATTTCCATTTTAAAGGGCTGTAGTGATTTACCCTAACACCTGGCTCAAAGACTTTAAATTCAAGACTTGTATGTCCTGTATCGTCATCTCCTGGGAACCGTTATAAATCAAACTGGGTTGCAGAATCCGATTGGGCAGAAGTTTTTGCAGGCCTTTGAGGTGTTTCAAATAAGAGACATCAAAGGTTTCGCTGGCTTTAATTTCAATGGGGCGGAGCAGGGAAGCCTGTTTGAAGAGCACGTCTACTTCCATGCCGCTTTGATCGCGATAGAAATACAGGGCGGGTTCTTTGCCCTGATTGAGGCGTTGCTTCAATAAGTCTACGACCACCAAGTTTTCAAATAGGTGGCCTCGTAAGGGATCACGTGCCAATTGCGTGGGGGTTTCAATTCCCAGTAAGTACGCTGCCAAACCGACATCAACAAAATAGAGCTTGGGGGATTTGATGAGCCGTTTACCCACGTTTACAAAATAGGGCGGTAACAAATAAATGAGGTAAGACGCTTCAAGCAACGAAATCCATTCACGAATCGTTGTGGCTGAAACGCCTACATCATTTGCCAGGCTGTCATAATTGAGAAGCTGGCCCACTCTCCCTGCACACAGGCGCATAAAGCGTTCAAACGTCCTTAAATTTTTCAGGTGAATCAGCAGACTCACATCCCGTTCCACATAGGTTTGGAAATAATAACGATACGCTTCCGCAGGATTGAGCTGATCGTGATAAATGCGTGGGTAAAAACCATGAAGGAGATTATCATCCACACTAAAATTAGGTTTAATCGACTGAACTTCTTCAAGACTCAAAGGCAGAAGAGGCACAAGCGCGATCCGTCCTGCCAGAGATTGTGTGATGGCTTCATGGAGCATTAATTGATGGCTCCCCGTCACAATAAAACGTCCAGGATGGGGATCGGCATCGATCATCCCTTGCAAATAAGATAAAAGAGAGGGTGCGCGTTGAATTTCATCAAAAATAGCCCCCTCTTTAAATTGCGCTAAAAATCCGCGTGGATTTTGTTCGGCATATTCCCGGGTATCGGGGTCTTCAAGGTTGACATAATCTTTGCTTGGGAAGAGGTGTTTAGCCAGCGTCGTTTTCCCCGATTGCCGCGGCCCCATGATGGCCAATGCCGGATACTGTTGCGCTGACCTGACAATGTAAGGCTCAATTTTCCTGGAGATCAACATATTTCTGACAAATCCAAAGTTGGAGTTTGGATTTGTATCATACTCCCTGCAAAGCTTATTTGTCAATCCTTACAGGCCGGGCTGAGCGCTTTTTTCAAACCTTGAAAGCAATGCCTGTCTCTCTATCGAATCAGGATATTTCTTTATATCCCGAACATAGTCTTCTGCTGTTTTCATCGTGTCGTCTTTATGATGAGTTTCTGCGCCACAGTCTAATAAAAGCCGGAGGTAGTCCGCATGGCCTTCGCGCGCGGCTAAAATGAGGGCGGTTTCTTTTTTGCTGGTTTTCTCATTGATATGGGCGTTTTTGATTAAAATTTCGAATTCTGAAGGCGTGATCGTGTGTCCTACCGCAGCGCGTCGTAATGCTAATTCAGCCGTAACGGGGCGATCTCCGTCCCTTTTAAACTGAAACAGTTTTAATAAGTCTTGAAAACTGCGAGGGGGCGGCGTCTGAAAAACAGTGGCTGTTTTCATTGCAGCAACCGGTTGATTTCTATTGTGTGCCTGGCCCTTCAACAGGGCTGTGATTTTTTTCAGCTCTGCTTGTTTGCTTGTATAGGAACGCCTGAGCGAGGGATCACAAGATTTTAAATTGATTTCTCTGTTGCTGAGTGTGATGTTCACCTCATCCTCATATTCTTTACTGCTCGCTAAGGTGCAAAGGGTTCCCTGTTTAAAAGGGTCAAAAATGACGGGCAAGCGATAACCCCTTGCATGGTATTGACTCCCTATTTCCGTAACGGGGATAGATTCTTTGAGATCGCTCTTCACAGCGCTACGCTGAAGGACTAAATAGATGTGTTGTCCTTGGTTCTCCTTTCCACTCACGACTTTTTCAATGAGCACATCCTTAAATTCGGGGTCGTCCATCAATAATGCATAAGCAAGGGAAGTGGCCACGCTGCAATATCTGAAGCGAAAGCCTGTTTGGATCGCGTCTACTATTTTGACCAGTATCAATAAATAAAGCGTTTGAAACAGGACGGGGCCGGGTGTAGGCCGATTCATTGATTGCAGAAATTCATCCTGATCTTTAACAAGCTGTTCGTTCAAATGATCATAGTCGTTCGAGCCTCCCTTTCCCGGAAGAAGGGGAAGCCAGGACTGTACCGCTTGTAAAATTGATTTGAGATGCGCCGCCATTTTAATGTATCTGTCCCCCGTCTTCTCCGGGTTTAACAGCACTTGAATGGTGAGATCACGTGCCTGAGCAAGATCATAACTCGTCTTGCCCTCGTCATTTTTCTTTTTGAGGTCTGCGCCATTGACAACGAGGAGCTCGGTCATGGCTTCATTTCCAATTGCTAAATGGAGCAAGGTATTGCCGTTTTCAAAGGTTTGAGATAAGTCCACTGGCTTTGAAATGAGATCGCGCGCTAAGTCAATCCAGCCCCCTCGTACAGCAACGCTTAATAAATAAGTGGGATCGTTTGCATGGTTTAACAGAGCGACAACATCGCGATCTCGTGCACACGCAAGGGCGGTTTGACCGGCCTTATTCTGTAAGCGGCTATCGGCACCAAACGTGAGGAAGGCCAAGACAAAATAGAGACTGTTCGCTTGAGCGGCAGAATGAAGAGGCGTATTGCCGAGGTGATCTTGAATGTTTGGATTGGCGCCTCGATTAATGAATCGATACGCAAGGGGCTTTGCATTAGATTCAACGATGC
The DNA here is from genome assembly GCA_048594525.1 of Gammaproteobacteria bacterium. Taxonomy (GTDB): domain Bacteria; phylum Pseudomonadota; class Gammaproteobacteria; order Francisellales; family CACEW01; genus JAJZUD01. The sequence goes on from JBMDXV010000215.1 coordinate 5,550, forward strand.
AGTGTAATATTGTTTTTCCGTTCCCTGGTTCAGGATGAGTGAGGTAGGCGTTGTATTCATCCGTATAGAGGAGTACAACAAGGAGGGCATTGATTTTTTCTGAATCTTGCCTGCGTATTGCATCCCTTAATCGTGCAACGAGGATTGCTGTAAATTGAGAGGCGCATTCTCCATTTGAGCCGAGCAGACAGGTGGCATAGTTGGCGAGTGTTTTTGGAAGATCGGCCACATCAATTTGAGATAAAGCGACTTGGATGGTTCGGGGATCCACATAAGGGTCTATGTTCTTTTCTTCATAAACGCGCAGGGTGGGCAGGACAATATCATTGATGAAATCAGGTGCGTGCGTGCGCCTTATCTTTTCGATAAATGCGGGAAGCGGGAAGGTGTTTTGAAACGCCATGATGAAAAAAGTTAGTTTTGATAACTTCCTATATTCCCATCTTTGTGGGCACCATGATTGAGAGTTGATCGGTTATTTGTTTTTGTTTTTTTGTGAGCTCGCAAATAAGGATTTGATTAGGAAAGACCTTGCATTTAATTT
>JBMDXV010000216.1:0-4124 GCA_048594525.1 Gammaproteobacteria bacterium
GTGGTTTGACAATCGCTTTGTTAAATCTTCTGTATTCATCCTGCCTTCATGTTAGTTGAGTAGCTTGCTTATAGACCAATTCTCCTCTATATGCTACATCTGCATGCTTTGCGACCTGACCGCACTTTTATTCACACCCGACACGTCCTCAATTGGCGCTCCATCAGGAAGAGCGGGCCCAAAACCTGCGTGCTGCGTTTATAGTAAAGGGTGTTGTTCCCTATCAGTCCGTCGCTTTAGTAGATGATGTCATGACCACAGGGGCCACGGCGAATGAAATTGTTGCCACACTAAAAGCAGCAGGCGTGAAAGAAGTGCATGTCTGGGTCCTAGCGCGGAGAGGCTTAGACCGAAAATGAAGAGCCACAGCCGCAGGTGGTTTTGGCATTGGGATTGCGGATAATAAACTGCTCGCCGTTAATGTCAGAGCGATAATCAATTTCAGCGCCCACAAGATATTGAAAGCTCATCGGGTCAATCAGGAGCGAAACACCGAGCTTCTGTATTTCAGTATCTTCTTCCGTTTGTTTTTCGTCAAAAGTAAAGCCATATTGAAAGCCCGAGCACCCGCCACCTGTAATGTAGACGCGGAGCTTGAGTGCAGGGTTGTTTTCCTCAGTAATCAAAGCTTTTACTTTTTGTGCTGCCTCATCCGTAAAGTATGTTTGGCCTGGTTTCATCTGAGAATTTTGTTCTGTCACAGGTTCATCTGACATTGTTAGGGAATAAGATTGATTATACACCCATCGACATCATTCGCAAAACCCCCTAAAATGCCCGGCCTCATAAAAGAGTGTTTTAACATGCTGATACAACTCAATCAAGCCCCCAAGGGCGGGTTGCCTGATCTCGATGAATTTTTCAAGAAATTAAGCCCCGGATTTAAGAAAAAGCGTAAAGATCCTTTTGAGCCCCACAAGAGCAATTGGAAATGGTGGACTTTGATTATCCTGATTCTACTCGCTGTATTGCTTGGATTTTCAAGCCGGATAACCGTAAAGCACGGTGAAAATTTGGTAATTACGCGTTTTGGCGCTTATCATGCAACAGAAGGCGCGGGCGAACATTGGACGATTCCACTCATTGATGATCGAATCATAGTGAATTTAAAAGTGATCCAATCGGTTCCCTTTAACGGCCTCGTGCTCACAGAAGACGGGAGCCTTGTGACAGTATCGGCAAACTTGGCCTATGTAATTCAAGATCCGAGGGTCTATTTGTTTAGCGGGCAAGCTGCAGGTGCACTGCAGGCAGCTTTAAGCCAGGCGACATTAACTGTGCTTTTAAAAAGTAAATTTGCTGATCTTTTAGATAATGCGAATTGGAAGTCTGTGGCTGTGAATATCAGTCAAAACCTAGGAGACTTATCAACTTACGGCATAAAAGTGACGGGCGTGGAAGTCCAAAGTATTCGGATACCTGATGCCTTAGCAGGTGATTTTAATACCACGCTTGCTAATGCGGAAGGACAAGCCAAACAGCTAACAGGAGACGCGAATGCTTTTGCCGTCAACTTACAACCCTTGGCTGCGCAAAAAGCAGCGAGTTCGCTTGCTTATGCCGATGCTGCAAAGTTTGCGACGATGGTCGCAGCAACCCGGGATGCGGCTGAATTCAATTCGCTTGTTCCTGCGTATGATGGAGATGCGAATGCAACCTTGGCATATTTGCCGCTTCTCTTAGCCAATAACTGGCGGAATATCCGAGCCATTACCGCAGCCGGAAATCAGAACAGTATCACGCAACGGGGAGGGAGCCAGGCGGCCTACCTGCGTTGGCAGTCGGCAACGCAAACAACCGAGAGTGAGGCAAACTAATATGAAGAAAATGAGCCTCATGGTGTTAGGGGGGATTATCCTGATTGCGCTCATTTTTTTGAGCTTTTCACTGATGATGGTGCCGGAAGGGGAGCGCGGCGTCGCTGTCCATGCGCCCCATAAAATTTTAGCACCGGGTTTGCATCTCAAGTGGCCTTGGGAAACATTCCAATTTATCGCGGTGAATAATCAAATCAGTAGTTTTGCGATTCCCCTATCGGGCAGCGGCGAGAGTGCCGAATTTGCCGTATTATGGAATGTGCAAAATGTTGAAGCGTTTGTGAAGTCGGGCGAGAGCACGGGTGAAATGACTACCGCGCTCCAGGCGGAACTCTCTAAAGTATTGACGCCTGAAGTATTGGCAACCTTTACCTCTTCAGCTGATCTCAGTACTTTTTCTTTACAAAAATTAAACGCTGATCCCCTCTTGAATGAGCAGGGGATTGCAATCTTGGCAGTTTGGGTCAAAGGGATTCAACTCAATGAGGCGGATCAAGCCAAGGTATATGGGAACATGAAGGGTCTGGCTTCAAGTATAGGTACGAGTATTGTTCAAAATGCTGAACAGCAAGCTGAAGCGATTCGTAATCAAGCCGAAGCGAGCTTTTTGCAGGTGCAGAGTGCGAGCTTGCAAAATGCAGCGCAAATTCTGGGTGAGGGGAATCTCGCTGCAGTGAAAATTATGGCGCCCTTGTACCGTCAAAATCCGGCTTTATTTAAAGCCTATGTTGCAACCAAGACCGATTTATTATCAAGAGATTCCAATTCTTAAGTAGGAGCAATATGAAAAAAATAGGCAAATCTGTCGTGATTCTGGGCGCCCAATGGGGCGACGAGGGCAAGGGAAAGGTCGTGGACATGCTCACGCGCGACGTTGATGCCGTTGTCCGTTTTCAAGGCGGGCATAATGCGGGTCATACTTTAATTGTGAATGGAGAAGTCACAAAGCTCCAGCTTATTCCTTCCGGGATTTTACATGAGGGAGTGCAGAATTTTATTGGCAATGGCGTCGTCGTATCTCCGGAGGCGCTCACTCGCGAAATGACAAAGCTCACGGATCGCGGCGTACCTGTGAAAGACCGTCTTGCCATTAGCTACAATTGTCCCGTCATTTTGCCAGTTCATCAGCGCCTCGATGAAGTGCGTGAGCAAGCCAAAGGTGCGGCTGCAATCGGAACCACTAAACGCGGCATCGGTCCGGCTTATGAAGATAAAGTCGCCAGGCGCGCCATTCGTTTACAGGATCTCCTCGATGAGACCCTATTTCGGAATAAGCTTGAAGAATTGATGGATTACCATAATTTCGTGTTGACGCAATTTTTTAAAGTCGAGGCGCTCGATGTGCAAGCCCTCTATGACGTGACGCTCAGCCAATTTTCTGAATTTCGGGAGCTACTGGATGACGTGGGTCATCGGTTATGGGTCCTTAAACAGGGCGGTGCACGAATTATTTTTGAAGGCGCTCAAGGCAGTTTTCTCGATATCGATCACGGAACGTATCCCTATGTGACCTCTTCCAATACGACCGCGGGCTGCGCTGCTTCGGGAAGCGGAGTGGGGCCCAAGTTTTTGGATGAAGTCGTCGGGGTGGTAAAAGCCTATGCCACGCGTGTCGGGGGAGGCCCCATGCCCACTGAGCTCCACGATGCCACGGGAGAGCATCTCTCTCGCGTCGGAATGGAAATCGGCACCGTAACGGGTCGTAAACGTCGATGCGGGTGGCTTGATCTCGTGGCGCTAAAACGCTCTGTTGAAATCAATTCCCTGACCGGGCTCGCACTGACCAAGCTGGATGTGCTAGATGATCTTGATGAAATTAAAGTCTGTATCGCTTATGAGTCGGGCCCAAATCGCTATACTATTCCACCGCAGGAAATCAGGGCTTATGAAGCCTCCAGGCCGATTTATAAAACCTTTAGCGGCTGGAAAAGTTCGATCAAAGGCCTCACCCGATTTCAAGATTTGCCGCCCCTCGCCCGTGAATATGTCGAATTCATCGCAGAATTCGTCGGCGTACCTTTAACGCTTGTCTCTACTGGCGCGGATCGGGATGAGACCATCGTGCTGCGGCCGCTCTGGGATTAAATCGCTGAGTTGGTATGCTCGCACGCTTTTTGATTTCAATTTTACTTTTTTGGTTAAAAAGGTTGTAAACTCGTGTCTAAGCTAGGAGTCTGTCGAACATGGATTTTGGAGTTTTCCAAAAATAGGACTCTGGATTTTTTCAGGAGTAATCGAAATATTTTTGGACGAAGGATGATGCTTAAAACAGACGCAAATACTCCTTTTTACAAAAAAACACACCCC
>JBMDXV010000217.1:0-2182 GCA_048594525.1 Gammaproteobacteria bacterium
ACCGTCGCGGCGCTCGTGTGAACACGCCCCTGCGTTTCCGTTTCAGGAACGCGCTGCACCCGGTGGGCGCCGGATTCAAATTTGAGTTTACCGAAGGCGCCAAGACCGATAATGCGTGCAATGACTTCTTTGTAGCCTCCGTGTTCACCGGGATTCGCGCTCATGACCTCGATCTGCCAGTGCTGTTTCTCGGCATATTTCGAGTACATTCTGAATAAGTCTCCGGAAAAAATAGCGGATTCGTCCCCGCCTGCTGCGGCGCGAATCTCAAGGAAAATACTCGCTTCGTCATTCGGGTCTTTCGGTAACAATAAGCGGTAGAGATCTTGTTCGAATGCTTCGCGGCAGGATTTGCAATTCAGGATTTCTTCTTCTGCAAGGTCTTTGACTTCAGGATCGCTCAGCATGGCTTGCGCTTCGAGAAAATGGGCTTCGTTTTGTTGATACGCTTTAAAAACAGTAACAAGTTCACTGAGTTCAGCATATTCTTTTGAAAGGTCACGAAAGCGCGTATTATCATTCATGACCTCATCAAGGCTCAGTAAATGGGCTATTTCTTCGTGTCGTTCCATGAGTTTTTCAAGACGCGTAAGAAGCGAGGGTTTTAACATGAGCAGAAATCATTTCAAGAAAGCGGGACAGGATTATATACATTTAACGTCTAAATTGCTAAGCTCAGCTGCCTTTTATTAAGCTTCCTTTCACCTATGAAAGTGACGGATATTTGTTTATGTTTGCTTGTAGCCCTCTTGTGGGGATTTAATTATCTCGTAATCAAGACCGCCGTTATGGCTTTTGGCCCGATGACGGCGATGACAATTCGGTATATTCTGGTGACAATCGTGCTTTTCCCCTTTCTATTGCGCCTGCCTCGTGCCTTATATTGGCCGACGTTTAAAGTCTCAGTGGTGCTGGGCTTCTTGTATTTTGCATTCTTCTGTTGGGGGACAGCGCACATATCGGCCTCCTTGGCGGCTGTTATTTTGCAATTACAGGTGCCATTCGGGATGATTTTTTCAATGATGCTTTTGAAAGAACCGCCTTCACGATCCGGTATTGTGGGGACGGTTTTTGCATTTATCGGCGTGTTTTTAGCGATTGGTAAAATTGAATGGAGTGCAACCTTGCTCGCTGTGATTTTTCTGCTGATCGCATCTGCCTGTTGGGGATATGGAAGCATTTTGATTAGACATTTAAAATTGAATATCCATCCGCTCACTTTAAATGCTGCGATTGCTTGTTTTTCTTTGCCTTTTTTCATTGTATCTACGCTGGTTATGGAGCCTCACGCCTCTCTGCGTTTAGTACATGTACCCGTCATAGCCTGGGCTGCGATGGGGTATATGGTTTTAATCGCCACCATTTTTTGCTATGGATCATGGTTTAAATTAATTCAGCGCTACAGCGTTGCGATGGTGATCCCTGTGATGCTCCTTGTACCTGTCTTTGCGATTTTGAGTGGCAGAATCTTTTTGCATGAGGCGATCAGCCTGAAATTGATCTTAGGCACCGCGATTACTTTGGGTGGGATTGCACTAGTGATTTTGCCGGGTAGCCTCGCTGCAATCCGGCGCAGGCAAGTTGCAAGATTTCAATAAATCATGCAAGTGTAGGCTTGAACAAAATCCCCAGCCCAAAATCCCCTCGGGTGTGGTTTTTTGGCCTCCTATAGATTAAAATAAAAAAGAGGTGAATTATGGGATATCCAGAAGATATTATAAATAAGATAGCAACAGACCACAACCTATCTTCGCTCCAACAGCAGCAATTAAGCGAGACGTTATCGGTAGAGGGAATACGTTCTAAAATTGAAATTGGTGATTTTAATCCATCAAATCTGCTAATCGAGATCAAAACAAGAAGCTCACCAGGAGATGCAGATGAAATTTATAACTCTGTTCTTTCGCCATTTGTAGCAAAACAAATACTTAATAACCCTGTTTCATTAGAAGAACTAAGAAAAGTAGCTATTGAGAATCCTGTAGCGTTTAAAGAATGGGATAAAATAAAACTGGAAGCGGCCAAAGCAAATGCATTACGACCTAGGAGTCTGTCGCGCTATGCTGTAAATCCGATCAATGTTAAAATACTGGCTGAATTAACGGGACTGGAAGCAAGGCATGGCAAGGTTTGTAATGATAGACAGATATACGGCATATTTGTTGCCCCCATCAGTAAACGA
>JBMDXV010000218.1:0-2569 GCA_048594525.1 Gammaproteobacteria bacterium
GATTCTGGAACTGAATGCTGAAAGCTATAGAATGAATTACGCGCTACATAAAAAAGGAGGAGTAGATATGAAATAAATTTGAGTTACAGAAAAAATGGATTTTAATCGACGCAATAGGGAATTTTAATTGACGTCAGTCAACGCGTGCGTTATATGGAACTCACGCCCTTTACACTCGGAGAAGTGGAGCCGACACAATTAAATGCATTGTGGCTCCGGGGAGGATTTCCGCGGAGTTTTTTAAGCCCTACGGATGAAACAAGCTTGATTTGGCGCGAAGAATATATTCGTACTTTTTTGGAACAGGATATTCCCCAACTCGGGATTCGTGTGCCTGCGCAAGAGTTGCGGCGGTTTTGGCTCATGCTCACGCATAATCATGCACAGCTTTTTAATGCTTCAGAACTCGGGCGCTCGCTTGGCTTGAATCACAAGCTCGTTCGGAATTATCTCGATATTCTGGTCGGTACCTTCATGATCCGAGAACTGCCTGCTTGGCATGCAAATATCAGCAAACGTCAAGTTAAAGCGCCTAAGATTTATTTTCGGGATTCGGGTGTACTTCACGCGCTTTTGGGATTGTCTTCGTTTGATAGTCTTTATACGCACATGAAGATTGGGGCATCCTGGGAAGGTTTTGCGCTGGAGCAAGTGATTGGGCAGGAACAAGCCAAGGCTGAAGAATTCTATTTCTGGGCCACGCACGCTGAGGCAGAATTAGATTTACTGATCCTCAAACATGGCAAACGCCTCGGCTTTGAATTTAAGTTTACGGAGACCCCAAAATTCACGAAATCCATGCGAATCGCGCTTGATGATTTGCAGCTTGATCAACTCACGATTATTTATCCGGGAGATTTCGATTATCCTTTAGCAGAGCGCGTGCAGGTTAAAAGCTTGGGGTAGGTTCTGCGGAACGAGCCCTTTTGAATGTATGCCTTCCTTCCCTTCCAGGGCGATCGCGCTATGGTGAACCTGTAGATTTAGGATAAGCGATGGGTGTGTCGTCCTCGCGAAGGCGCATTAGTGTCCGGACAATACTGCCCCTTCGCTGGGATGACGAAGTTGAGTTTTTAAGCCAGAACGCCCGTTGATTTAAGCAAGGCATCGATGTTAGGCTCGCGTCCCCGAAACGCGATAAAGAGTTCGAGTGCATCCCGCGCTCCGCCTGATTCCAAAATCGTTTCCCGAAACGCCTGGCCTACTGTCGCATTAAACACGCCTTCTTCCTCAAAGCGACTAAACGCATCGGCAGATAAGACTTCAGCCCATTTATAGCTATAATATCCGGCAGCATAGCCTCCTGCAAAAATATGCGAAAAGCTGTGTTGAAAACGATTATAATCCGGCGCTTTGACGACTGCGACTTCACGGCGGACTTCATCCAAAATCGCTTGGATCTCATCAGCATCCCGCGGCGCGGCGCGTTGGTGGAGGATAAAATCAAATAAAGAAAACTCAACCTGGCGAAGCATTTGCAGCGCACCCTGGAAGGTTTGGGTTTCACGCAATTGCGCAATCTTATTCTCACTTAAAATCTCACCGGTTTTAACATGACGCGACAAGCGCTGTAACACATCACGCTGCCAGGCAAAGTTTTCCAAAAACTGACTCGGCAACTCTACGGCGTCCCAGGGAATACCTGAAATGCCAGCCACATCCGGCTCATCCACCCGCGTTAAAACGTGTTGCAAGACATGGCCCATTTCGTGGAAGAGTGTGACAATATCATCGTGCAAGAGGCAAGGTTCTTCGCCGGTTTCACCCTTCAAAAAATTACAAGTGAGATACGCGATGGGATGATCCTGAATATCACCTTTAAAAAAGCGACCGCGGGCATCATCCATCCACGCCCCGGAGCGCTTTTGGGGACGGGCAAAAAAATCCATGTAAATCCCGCCCCGCAATGCATTGTGTGCATCATAGACTTCAAAAAACTGCACACTCGGGTCCCAGACTGGCACGGTTTTTTCAATCAATTGCAAGCCAAAGAGGGTGCCGAGTAAGTCAAACAATCCTTTTAAAACTTGGGAGAGCGGAAAATAAGGACGCAAATCTTCTTCCGAAAACCCGAAGCGCGCTTCTTTCATTCGCTCCGAAAAATAAGGAAGATCGTATGCTTCGAGTTCATAATCCACGTCCTCTTTACGCGCAAAAGCTCTGATTTCTTCAAGCTCAGCAAACGCTTTGGAAGACGCACGCTTTGCCAAATCCCGCAAAAACGTGAGCACCCGGGCTTCGGTCTTCGCCATTTTGCTGGCGAGCGACAAGGCCGTGAAGTTTTCAAAGCTGAGCAGGTTCGCTTCCTTTTTACGTAAATTTAAAATCTCCACCATCACCCTGGAATTATCAAAGGCAGCCTCTCCCAATTGAGAAGCGCGCGTGACATAGGCGTGATAAAAAAGCTTTCGCAAGGCCCGATCCTTTGCATGTGAAATCACTGCAACATAAGTCGGCGCATCAATTCCAAACCGATACCCGGTTTGCCCCTCGGCCTCCGCTTTAATGCGCGCAGAGTCAATGACCACCTCAGGCAAGCCGTGCAAGCTTTGGCGCTCTTCCGTGTGAT
>JBMDXV010000219.1:0-12047 GCA_048594525.1 Gammaproteobacteria bacterium
GGTGTGTTTTTTTGTAAAAAGGAGTATTTGCGGCTGTTTTAAGCATCATCCTTCGTCCAAAAATATTTCGATTACTCCTGAAAAAATCCAGAGTCCTATTTTTGGAAAACTCCAAAATCCATGTTCGACAGACTCCTAGATCATTACTATTAGCTAACCACTTAACCATCTCTAGTTTGTTGTTTGTTTTTACCTTGTTTTCTATTGTTTTCACTGTATACCCCACTTTTAGTGCTTGTAGGGTATTTATGCTGACATAAGGTTATCCACAATTTTTTATGAAAACCTTATATTTACTGGCTTGTTAGGTGATTAAATTTTAAGCAAATGGTAGGAAAAGTGACAAAGTGACTGTAAATTAACTATTCCTACAACTACTTTGGAATATAGAATGGCAACTTTATCAGCACTTAAGTTAGTTACTAGCAAGAAACACAGCTCTATTAGCCCAGTACTGAATAGACGCAATAAGTTAGTTAATAAAGTACAAGAACAAATTGAACTTTGCGAAGCTAAAAAAGAAGGTCTTACTTACGCTCCTAAGCACCTTAAGACTTTTACCAATAAACATACTGGTGAGCGTCAAACAATTGAAACTGTTAAGCGTGTTAAGGAATGGTTCTGGATTAACGATGCTGGAAAGATCAATTTAGCTATCAAGTACGGCTCTAAAACTATTATGCTTAATAAGAAAGGTGCTAATGCTATTGAAGTAACTAATGGAGAAGAACTTATTAGCACGCTTAAGAATATCAAAGTAGCCATCATCAATGGAGAGTTAGATGAGTACATCAATGATATTAGTAATGCTACTCGTGCTAGTTTTAATAAATGAGTTACTTTGAAGTTAATGTTAGAGTTGGTTCACAGATAGTAGCTACTCGTATCTTAGCTAAGAATGCTAACGATGCGAAGCTACTGTTTATAGCTCAATATGGTTCTAATAACTTGATAGGATTCATTAGAAAAGTATCCTAACTTCTTATATCTATAAATATAAGAAAAGGATGTTCCAATGAGACTATTTGAATTCACTAATGCTGAAGAACAGTTGAAGCTATTACAGCTTATTTTTGATACTAGCTTTAGTACTATTAGACAGCAGGCAGAACTACAAGCTAAGGAAAAAGCATCTAAAGCCAGTGCCTCTAAATTTAAGCCTAAACGAGTGCCTAAATCACCCCCAAGTATAAAACGACTACCCCCACCTAAATTACCAATACCCAATAAGCCAAATAGTGCTACCCCCAGCAAACAACAAGCTAACACTAGACAACCCTCTAACAACCCCAACCAACCCCCACCTAAATTTACACCTACCCCCATTAAGCCACCCCCAACTATTTCTCCAAATCAATCCAACCCCCAACAAACTACCAGCACCCACCAAGTTAAGCCTATTCAACCCATTAAGCCTATCAAGCCTATCAAGCCAATTAAAGCTACTCGTAAACCTAAATCGCAAGAAGATGATGACTTTTTTGATAGCTAGAAATGGGTACTAGATGGGCTATTTTTTTAGCTACGGATTTTTTAGGTGAAGTACTTAAACTTTCTGACTGGTGATTTCTACTCGGTACCCACCTCAAAAGTGCTATTTCGGCTAGGAATCGCACTATTTTGACTAGATTTATGGTGTAAATAAAAAACCATTCCAATGGTGAAGACAGGTATAGCTAGAATACTATTGCGGAACTATTAACCCATCATCAGTGACAAAGTAATCTGCTAACGCTTGCGTCAACATAATTTCTCTATCAATATGGTAGTAGGTTATTTCAATTTGGCTTGTACTTGTTCCACACATATCTGCTATGTCTTTATAGCTTAATCCACTCTTGATTCTATTCGTAATAAAGTAATGCCTAAAGCTATATGGAACTAAATCTCTATTAACTTTCTTTACTTCTGCTAATGTCAATATCTTACTAAAGTGATATAAGATTGCTCTTTGGCTTACTACTTTTTCACCATCATAACTAAAGACAAAGTTGTTGGCATATGGCTTAGTTTTATGAGTAGGAACTGTTAGCTTGAATAAATCATCAAAGTATTCTTTATCTCTAACATAGAATTGTCTAGGCTTTCTTACTTTAGTAGTTTCTTTTCTTACACTTATTCGCACTACGCTAATATCTTCTTTGCCCTTCTTAACTTCTTCAAAGTGTATGTCTTTCCACTTTAGTTGCTTTTGTTCTCCTGTACGCATACCAGATATCGTTGCTATTAGAAGATAGTAGCCAGATAAAACTTTAGCTCTATTAGCTAAATCTGTCATATCTTTCTTAGCTTCTGCTATGTACTTAGGTATTACATCTCTTATTGCCCTTACTTCTTCATCAGTAAATGATGACCTTCTTACATCTTCCTCTGTTTTATTCTTTTTTGATATGTTTTCAAATTCAAAGCTATCTATGTAAGTCTCACCTTTTTTATGTAGCCACTTAATCATAGCGTTAATAGTGCTTTGTTCACCTAATATTGTAGATAAGCTAATAGGATTTTTACTACCTGGTCTTTCTCTATCTAACGCATAAGTTTCGCAATCCATACGCTCTAACTCTTTCAGCTTCACATCTCTACCAATGTAGTTAAGCCAATGCTCTAAATGCGTCTTAATAGTTCCATATCTACCTTTGACTATTCCTTTAGTTGTCTCTTTTCCTATATGTCCTTTTCTATACTCAAGGTACATTTCTACACCAGCTTTAGTAGTGAGGGAATAGTATGTCTTACCAGATTCCAGCTGTGCTTTTATAGTAACGAAGTGCTTTTGAGCCTTCTCAATGGCTATAGATTCTTTCTTAGTTTTAAGACTTAATCTAGCGTATCTATTTTCTTTTTCTAACCATAAACGGAACTGCCATATATCACCTCTTTTATAGATGATGGCATCGTCATATATGACTATTTCGCCTTCGTTAAATATCTTTTTTTTCAGCGTCATTTTTTTAACTTAGAGTAACTACAGTTTTGAACAGCTACTCCGTTGTGTAGCAATGTGTGTAACTGTAGCTTCTTAAGTTAACTAAATCAATAGCTAATTTAGGTTTGTGAAACTTTTGTGTAAGTTGTGAACCTATATAAATCAACAACTTAGCAAACTGTTTCTACTCCCATTCAATCGTAGCGGGAGGCTTGCCAGTAATGTCATATGTCACGCGAGAAACATGTGGCACTTCATTGACAATCCGAAGTGCCGCTTCTTCAAGCACTTCAAAAGGAACGCGGACGGGATGTGCCGTCATGAAATCAGTGGACTCCACTGCGCGTAAGGCAATGACATATTCATATTTACGCCCGTCTCCTTTTACACTGACGGAGCGCACGGGTAAAAAAACCGCAAAGGCTTGTGCACAACGGTGATACCAATCATATTTTTTTAAGGTCTCAAGATAAATATGATCAGCGTGTTGGAGAATGGCCACATATTCCGGCTTGACTTCTTCGAGAATTCTCACGCCCAAGCCCGCCCCCGGAAAAGGATGGCGCATAATAAGTGATTCAGGAATATTAAGTGCCCGGCCTACCTTCCGTACTTCATCTTTAAATAAAGTGCGAAAAGGTTCCAATAACTTGAAAGGCAAGGATTTGGGCAACCCTCCGACGTTATGATGCGATTTAATAACCTGCGCTTTGCCTGTTTTCGTAGCAGCTGATTCAATCACATCAGAATAAATCGTGCCCTGTGCAAGATACTGCACTTCGTGTAAGTTTTTAACCGTATCTTCAAAAACATCGATAAACGCTTTACCGATTATTTTACGCTTGGCTTCCGGTTCGGTTTCACCTTGAAGCCGCTCTAAAAAGAGCGCTGATGCATCCCGCATGATGACATTTAAATTGAATTCTTCAAAGACTTGCTTTAAATGCTCTGCTTCTTTATACCGCAATAAACCTGTATCGATGAAGACCGGGATCAAGCGTTCCCCCAAAATCTTTTTATGAAAAACAGCCAGAACAAAAGAATCGACCCCACCCGATAGCCCGAGCAACACTTTATCATGAGGCCCGACTTGCAACCTCACATCATCCGTCATTTTTTTAAGGATTTCGGTCCCAGACCAAGTGGGCTTGCAGCCGCAAATTTCGACGACAAAGTTTTTGAACAAAAGCATGCCTTCTTCAGTATGCGTGACTTCAGGGTGAAATTGTACGCCATACCAGGGTTTTGTCTTATGGCACATCGCGGCAAAGGGAGTATTGTCAGAGATGGCAATGCCGATAAAATCTGACGGCAACGCTTTAACCTGATCACCATGGCTCATCCAGACTCGATTTTCAGGAGAGAGCCCGGCAAAGAGGGGATTATTTTCAAGCTTTAAATGGGCCAGACCAAACTCTTTTGCGACACAGCCTTCAACCCGCCCCCCTAATTGCTCAGCCATGGCGTGCATGCCATAACAAATCCCCAAGAGGGGAATATTGAGTTGAAATACAATTTCCGGAATGCGGCAATTTAAGTTCTCATACACAGAATCAGGCCCACCCGAAAAAATAATCCCTAAGGGTTGCATGGCTTCGATGCGCGATGGCGGGAGATCAAAGGGATGCACCTCACAATACACGCCTAATTCACGCACGCGCCGGGCAATGAGTTCAGAATATTGAGAGCCAAAATCAAGGATAAGAATAGAAATCGACATAGTGTTAGACGGCTTTTTAAAAGGGCGAAATAGTACCACATTTACTACAGCTATTGAAAGCGCCCTCGCCTTGTCTGTATAATCCCCTTAAGAACTTACAAAGGCTGAGTAAATTGCGGAATCTGAACATCCCAAACGCTTTAACCTGGCTACGCATCATCCTCATTCCTTTTTTTATCTTGGCCTTTTATCTTCCTTTTTCTTATAGCAGAGTGACCGCCGCCTTCTTGTTCCTCCTTGCTGCCATCACCGATTGGCTCGATGGCTTTCTTGCACGGCAATTAAAACAAAGTTCTGCTTTCGGTGCTTTTTTAGATCCTGTTGCGGATAAACTTATGGTGGCGGCAGCTTTGATCCTCCTCGTAGTTCAATATCCTAATTTATGGATGGCCATTCCCGGGATTGTGATTGTATCGCGTGAAATCGTGATTTCAGCCCTCCGCGAATGGATGGCAGAACTCGGGAAGCGTGCCGTGGTTAAAGTCTCGATCCTCGGTAAATTTAAAACAGCCGTTCAAATGATCGCTTTACTCGTGCTCATCTCGCAGCCGACGGGGTGGAGTCCGATTGTAGCAATCGGTTTTATATTGATGTATATTGCCGTGATTTTGACGTTGTGGTCGATGCTTGTTTATCTTTTCTTTGCTTGGAAAGTGTTACGCCATGAACCTAATATAACTTAAGGATAAAAATATGCTACTCAACAAACTCAAATCTTCTGTCAGAACCTTTGCCTGCCTTACAACTTTCCTCTTCATCTGCCCACAAGTGTTTGCAGATGATTCACAAACCATGCCTTGGGAAGGGCCTTTGCAAATGATCATGAATTCTATTTCCGGTCCCATTGCTAAAATATTAGGCGTGATCGCGATTGTGATTGCAGGCCTTGGGATTGCGTTTGGAGAATCCGGTAGCGGCGTGAGGAAACTCTTTCAAGTGGTCTTGGGTTTAGCCATTGCGTTTACAGCAGCAAGTATTGTTGCAACCCTCTTTCAGCCAGGAACCTAGCCCTATGACTGCACCCGTCGGTTATCAGGTTTCCATTCATAATTCGCTCATCACCCCCCTCCTTTTGGCCGGTGCTCCGCGTACGTTTACGATTTTAAACGGGACATTTTGTGCAGCTGTGGTTTTAGGCATGCATTCTTTTTATGCTCTGCCCATCTGTGCGATTCTGCAAGGCGTAATGGCCTTTTTAACCAAGCGCGATCCTTTTGCAGGGCAAGTGATTCTTCGCCATGTTAAACAGAAAAATTATTATGGCCTTTAGCTATGTTTGATCTAAAAGACTATCGCCAAGATCCCAATCGTTTAACCGATTTACTCCCCTGGGCGGCTTTAGTTGCACCAGGAGTTGTCCTCAATAAAGATGGCTCTTTTCAACGTTCTATCCGTTTTCGGGGCCCCGATCTCGAATCGGCCACCGATGCCCAACTTGTCGCTATTACCGCACGCCTGAATAATGCCTTAAAACGCCTGGGCTCTGGTTGGGCTGTGTTTGTAGAAGCCCGTCGCAAAAAAGCCCTCGGCTATCCTGAAGAAGGCGCTTTTCCCGATCCAATTTCCTGGCTTATCGACGCGGAACGTAAAGATGCATTTGAAGGCCAGGGCGATCACTATGAAAGTGTGTATTACCTGACCATTTTATATTTGCCGCCCCGCGAGGCGGTGACGCAACTTTCCAAGTTTTTTATTTCTAAGCCCATTAAAGGCCCGCAGGAAAATTACACGAAATCTCTTGAATTTTTTATCACGACGACCGATCGCCTCTTTGATATCTTAAAAGATTTCATGTTTGAATCGAGTTTCCTAGATGATGAAGAGACTCTCACTTTCCTGCACAGCACGATTTCACATAAATATCATCGGGTGAGCGTGCCGGATATTCCCGCGTACCTTGATGGGGTACTCGCCGATAGTCCTTTGACGGGCGGCCTGGAGCCCATGCTCGGCAAAGATTACCTCCAAACCCTGTCGATCCTGGGTTTTCCCGCAGCCTCCACGCCTGCTATTTTAGATCAACTGAATCATCTCCCCCTGGAATATCGTTGGGTGACGCGATTTTTACCCCTCGACAAAACCGATGCTGAAAAGATCATCAAAAACTATCGACGCAAATGGTTCGCCAAACGGAAAGGCATGTTATCGATGTTGGGTGAAGTCTTTTCGAAAGCAGAAAGTCCACTCTCGGATTCCGCTTCGCTTCGTAAGTCTCAGGATGCGGATGAAGCCATGCAGGAATTAGCGGAAGATTATGTTTCTTTCGGATATTACACTGCAACAGTCACCGTGTGGGATAAAGACCCGACGATCGCTCAGGAAAAATTGCGTGAAGTAGAACGGATTATTAATGGCCTGGGCTTTGTCACACAGGCGGAATCGATAAACGCGGTCGAAGCCTGGCTTTCTTCTTTACCAGGACAAGTCTATGCGAATGTCAGGATGCCGCTCATCCACAGTTTAAATTTATCTCACCTCGTCCCTTTTTCAGCCTTATGGGCAGGCCCTGAGGGCAATGAACATTTAAACGCTCCGCCTTTATTTTATGCCCAAACGGCAGGAAACACCCCCTTCCGCTTTTCCAATTATGTGGGAGACGTCGGCCATCAGATGATCATCGGCCCCACCGGTTCAGGAAAGTCCGTTCTCTTGAACTTCATGGCCTTGCAATTTTTGCGGTATGAGAAAGCCCAGGTCTTTATTTTCGATAAAGGCGGGAGTTTTATCGGCAGCACGGTGGGCGTGGGGGGTGTTTATCATCCCGTTGGGTCTCAGGAGGGACTCGTCTTTCAGCCGCTCGCGAATATCAATCAGATTGAAGAACGCGTTTGGGCCTCCGATTGGCTCCTGGAACTCTTAAAAAATGAAAACCTTGAAATCACGCCGGAGACCAAAGATTTAATCTGGCAAGCCCTGACCAACCTTGCTGAAGCGCCGCAACACCAGCGCACGCTCACCGGGCTGTCTGCCATCGTTCAAAATAAAGCCATTCGCCTGGCGCTGGAGCCTTATCGACTGGGCGGTCCTTATGGTACGATTCTCGATGCGGATCACGAGAATTTAAAACTCTATCATTTCGAGTGTTTTGAAATGGAAGAGTTGATGCAGACGCCTGAAATTATCGCGCCTGTCTTGAGCTATATTTTCCATATTTTACAAAAACGTTTTGATGGGCGCCCCACCCTTCTCATTCTCGACGAAGCCTGGTTATTTTTAGAGAACAGCCTCTTTTCCGCTAAAATTAAAGAATGGCTGAAAACTTTGCGGAAACTGAATGTCTCCGTCGTTTTTGCCACCCAGTCAGTCGATGATGCGCTCAATTCCGGGATTGCCTCAAGCCTCCTGGAATCGTGTCCTTCTCGGATTTTCCTGCCGAATGATCGCGCGCTCGAGCCCAGCATCCATGAAAATTATCTGGAGCTCGGTCTCAATGATCGCCAAGTTCACATTATTGCCAATGCGACCCCCAAGCGTGAATATTATTTTGAATCCCACACGGGTCATGCCTTGTTTGATTTGAATCTTTCTCCTTTTGCGCTTGCCTTTACAGCCGTGAGTCGGCCTCAAGAGAAAGCGGAATTGTTAAAATTGCACCACAACCACGCTTACAATGAATTTTTAGAAACTTACTTAGGCCATAAAGGCCTCGCTTGGGCGACTGATATTCTAAAGGAAAGGTTAACCGTCCAGCAGCAAACAAAAATAAAAAAGGTGACGCCAAAAGGGGCGAGTCATGCATGAGTTTTCCAGCAAGCGGGAAATGCTCACGTATCGGTATGGAGAAATTGAAACGCCTTTTTTAAAAAAAGATCAAAATGAAGACCGTGAGCTCGGTATTTATGTTAAACAAATGCGGTTTTGGAAAATGATAAGCTTGCTTGGCTTAGTACTGAGTTTCTTGCTATTATTTGTTTTAATGCTTGAAGCCATGTCGCCTCGCGCGCATGTTTTAGTCGTTGAGATGCTCCAAAACGGGTTTGTGAAGCAAGTCGGCTTACTGAGGACCATGAGTTAAATATGACGAAACAAATCGAAAATAAAAACCTGACGCCTTATGAAAAGGCTTACCTTGAATGGTCCGCGCGCTTGGGGCAAACCCGCACGCAATTGCGAAACTGGCAAATTGCAGGTCTCTTGTCCATCCTGATGGCTGTACTCCTCCTCATTTCTTTGTTTATTGTGATTGAGTCAGAAAAAACCTATGTGTATGTTGCCCAAGTGGGGCCAGATGAGGCGGTGGTCAATAAAGTATCCCTCCCTCAATCTTTAAGCCCGACGCAGGCGCAGGAATCCTATTTTGTGGGTCAGTTCATTAACAACATCATGTCTTTGCCTCTCGATCCTGTTATTGCAAGGCAAAACTGGTTTAACGCTTATGATATGGTGGGAGGAGAAGCCAGTTCTCAATTGACCAATCTGGCTCAAAATTCTAATCCTTTTTCTAACCTCGGTACACAAACGACCGCAGTGAATGTCAGCAGTATCAGTGCGGTGAGTGATCAGAGTATTCAAGCCACCTGGACCACCACGACGTATAACGATCAAGGCGCGGTTCAACAGCAAGCGACTTATAATGGTGTTTTTACTTTAGCAAAAGGCCCCACCCCTTTAACAACCGCTGCACTCCTTAAAAACCCGTTTGGATTAAAAATAACTTATTTCACTATTAATAATGAGGATTAGAGGATGAAATTTCGTATACTTCTTGGAGCCTTATCAATAAGCGTTTTACTCCCGGGTTGTGCCTCAACGATGGGGAGTGCCACACCTTCGATGAGCACGGCAACCCTGTCCGCAGGCGGCCAGCCCATTATCTATCGTCCCGTCACGTCTGCCGCTAGCCAAAGGGTGGTGACGCAATATGTTCCTGTTGCAATGCCGGGCCAGATGATGCCTATTCCGAAATCAACCGGTTCTTCTAATTCAGGATCCTCCAGTCAACCAACTCTGCCTGCTTCAACCCCGCCTGCATTAACTGCAACAGCAGCCGTGGATGCAGCTAATCAACAGGCAACAGAAGTTCCCAACTCATCTCAATTCTTTAACTCGATGATGACTTATGACTACATGCCAGGCGCGCTTTATACCGTCTACACCGCGCCCATGAAAATAACAGATATCGCACTCGCCCCGGGTGAAAAGCTCATTTCTGAAGCCGCAGGAGACACCCTGCGCTGGCAGATCGCCCAGACGTATAGCGGCGCAGGCGATACATTGACGCAGCATATTTAAGTCAAACCCACTCAGTCCGGCTTGCAAAATACGATGTTAATCACCACCGATCAGCATGTTTATCACATCACGCTGCAATCGACAGATAGCAGCTATATGGCCTCCGTCCAGTGGAATTATCCGGGAAGCATGGTCAATAATTATCAAAACAATGCAGGCGGAATGGGCGGCATTGCACCCGCTATCGATTCCAGCCCAGATGTTGATCTCGCTAATCTGGATTTTAACTATAGCCTCTCGCTTGTTAAGGGAAATCAGCCTGCCTGGTATCCCGTCCGGGTTTTTAATGATGGTACGCAGACCTACATTCAGCTTCCCCCTAATTATTCCACCATTCAATTACCCGTTGTATATGTCGCCGATGAAAACGGCAATTATGCGGCCATGATTAACTGGCGTTATCGCGCGCCTTATATCATTGTGGATGTCGTGTTTCAAAACGCAAGGCTTCAGAGCGGCGTAGATAAAACCGGTCAGACCATTGTTGAAATAGATCACAATTCAAATTAAAGGAGTCCGAACCCAATGTCAGAATCTCCTTTAAAAAAGCCCAGATTTCAAGGGGTCACGCTGAATAAAAAGCTGATCGTGAGCCTCGCTGCCATTTTACTGATTGCTATTTTAGCCATTATGATTAATTCTTTGAGCACCAACACCCCTAAAGCCGCCACTGCTTCAGGTTCCGGTTTAAATATCTCTTCCGGAGTGGGCACCCCTCCCTCCGCTTTAGGCGCTCTGCCTGCGGATTATAGCGATAGAGATCAAATCAACTCTATTCTATCACGAGGCGGCGGCGGACTCTCTCCTGAAGCCCAACAGCAAATTACGTCTTTACAAAGCGCGCAGCAGACGCTTCAATCTCAGCTGGCTTCGTTGCAACAGCAACAAGGACAAGCTGGCGCGCAAAGTAGCATGACCGATAACAATCCCATGGCTCAGCAAGCGATGACGAGTTCAATCTTCTTTGCAGGCGGCGCGCCTCCTGCTCAAAATGCGAATCAACAGCCCGCAACAGCCGAATCCACAGCGGCGAAGTCCGGCAGTTCAAGCCCTAGCAGCAGCCCAAATGCGTTTGAGCAACAAAATATGCAAGGTCAAAAACTAGACTTTTTGACGAGCCAGCCCAATAAAAGCATCTATAATGAGAATACCGTTCAATACCCCGCCTCCCCTTATATTTTACAGGCCGGAAGCGTGATTCCCGCGATTTTGCAAACCAAGCTCGTGTCTAACCTCCCCGGCGGCATTACCGCACTCGTGAGCCAAGATATTTATGATTCAATCAGCGGACGTTATCTGTTGATTCCGAGAGGCTCCAAGCTGATTGGCGAATACAGTTCCAATGTCTCTTATGGCCAATATCAAATGCAGGTTAAATTCACGCGTTTGATTCGTCCGGACGGCTCTTCTATTATTCTGCCGAACCAGCCGGGCGTGGATTCAATGGGCTCCAGCGGGATTGAAGATGAAGTCGATAATCACTGGGGTAAAATCATTGGTGCGGCAGTGTTATCTGCTGTATTCAGTGTGCCCGCCATGATCGCGACCAACCAGATGCAAAATAGCAGCACCAGCACGTGTAGCAATGGTGTATGTACAACAACGCCAAGTCTTGGCTCAACAGCGGGCGCTTCCTCGCTCCAGGCAGCAGGACAATCGGCTTCTGCAGTAGGAAATCAACTTGCTTCAAATGCTATCAACATTCAACCGACGATTGTGATCAACTCAGGTTATGAATTCTCTGTGATGGTGAGTAAAGACATCGTTCTCCCCCCTTATAATGGCGGTAGCTCAAGCCCTTAAACTTCGCCCGCGCCAAATACTAAAATAACCCCTTCATTTTATTGAGGCTTGAGGGATATAAGATGCGAGAGTCATTTGGTAGCGGTAGGTATGCTCGAATTCAAATTTAATTCGGTAATCGCTTCAAATAATCGCTTCAAGTTTTCTTTTACTGCATCTTGATATTGTATTAAATCTGATTCTGCTGTTTTTAAATCAACTCCCATCTCCTTATCATGTTGACGAATATAATACCAATTGCAAGATAACCTAAGGTGTTACTAACCATTCTCTAGTGCATATGGATTTGACTAAATCGATTTGTGTAGAAAAATAGTTCCAGGCAAAACAGACTCTATCTACAATCTGATCATAGTTTTTAAAATT
>JBMDXV010000022.1:0-3843 GCA_048594525.1 Gammaproteobacteria bacterium
TGCTCAGGCAAAAAATGAAAAATATGAATATAAATAAATCAACTTGTAAAATAATTAACCACTTTTGACTTTTGGATGAAAATGAGAGGAACTAATTTATTTTGGATTGCTATTTTGAAAATAATTTTGCAAGAGGCTCGCAAGTTTCAAATTATTTTGGTATAACTAAGGTGATCTACCCTAACTTTTTGCGACAAAGTAAAGCGAGAAACTTTAATCCATCTAAATTTTAGATGAATAGAGTTTTCAGAATAAAAATATCCAGACGAAGGTCAGCTAAGACACTGGTTATGATTTTTTCTTCATAAATTGAGTCTATCCGTAAATGCGAAGAAATGACACAGACAGAATTTGCAAAACTTATTGGAATCTCTAAGCAATATTTATGCGACCTTGAAAATAGCAGGCGGATTGTAAGCCCCAAAGCGGCTGCGGAATTTGCCACAAAATTAGGGTATTCACCTATCCAGTTCATTCGTTTGGCTCTCCAAGATGAGCTTCAGGATCAGGGCTTGGCGGCGTATGAAGTAAGATTAGAAAAACGGGCTGCCTAAGCTGATTTTATTTAACCGCTCGAAGCTCTGAGATAAGGCGCTAATTTTTGAGGCACAGCCTTTCCACGAAGCGTTTCTATTGCAGTCAATGGCCCGACTAAAGGCAAGGCGTAGTCAAAAAATTCAGGGTTCGCCCCATTGCCATCCGTATTAATCATGGATCGCGGCAAATATTTTGTTTTCTGAGCAACGCTTGCTAAATCACACAGGCCTGTCGTGGCTTGATAGATTCCGCCCGACTTACGCAGCAATGTGACCATCTGATCGGTTGCGCCACGCATCATCTCCTGCACGGCCCGGCTGCCTACTAAAAAGGCCTCTTCCTGGTCGACGGGAGAGGCCATCCCCACAATGGAGCGTTGGAGAAAGCCCAGCGTATCCGCACGGCAGCGTAGCTTGCCGAGTGCTGACTTGTATTGAAGTTGCTTCTTTATGAGATTCATCAAGTAATCGCCGAGCATGCTCGAACTCGAAAGCAAAGGGTTACCAAACTCATCCTTGCCTTCAATAAAATGACTCCCGAGTTGATCTGCAACGCCTTCCGCCACGACAATGGTCGCGCGACCAATGCGATTATAAACCGACTGCACGTCTTCGATGAACTTTTTTTGATTAAATTCAATCTCGGGGAAATAAATGAGGTGGGGCCCGGCCTCCTCTTCTGCCCTCAGATCAGCATAGCTTTTTTTTGCAAGCGCGGTTGCCGCAGCAATCCACCCTGCATGCCTTCCCATGACCACATTCACTTTGACACTATTATAAAAACTGCGATTATCGAGGTCATCTCCCGCAATAATATGAGAGACCACTCGCGCCACACTGCCATATCCCGGGCAGTGATCGGTGACCATTAAATCGTTATCAATGGTTTTGGGAAGATGTAAAATGCGGACGGGGTAGTGGCGATGCCTCGCTTCTTCCCGAATCAATTGCGCAGCTTCAGCAGAATCATTACCACCGATATAAAATAAAAAGCGAATGTCATGTGCAGCAAGCACTTCAAAGATACGCGCAAGGTCTTCTTTTTTAGGCTTGACCCGCGCTGAGCCCAAAGCCGCACCGGGCGACGCCGCTATCCCGCGCCAATTGTGTTGGTCTGTGTGAGATAAATCGAGTAAATTTTCATCCAAAACGCCCTGCAAACCATGATCTGCACCGAACACACTTGTGATTTCAGGATAATCCCGCGAGGCTGCAATAACCCCCGAAAGCGATTGATTAATGACCGCAGTCGGACCGCCTGATTGAATAACCAGCGCCTTCCCTTGCAACACCATTTAAAATTCCTTGCAGCTTAGAAAGCCGATATTCTGAAAAAAAATGCAACAGAATGCAACCTGGATTACAGGATTAGCCGCCCACTTTTTCTTTAATCCGCGCTGCTTTTCCGCGTAATGCACGCAAGGTATACAGCTTAGCACGACGAACTGCCCCGCGGCGCTTCACGGTGATGCTCGCAACAATCGGACTGTGGACTTGGAAAACACGCTCCACGCCTTCTCCGTCAGAAATTTTGCGCACCGTGACAGAGGAACTGAGCCCTCTATTTCTTTTGGCAATCACCACGCCCTCAAAGGCTTGGAGACGCTCATTACTTCCCTCTTTCACTTTCACCTGCACAAGTACAGTGTCCCCAGCACGGAATGCGGGTATGCTCTCTTTCATTTGTGCGGTTTCAAAGGCTTGAATGACCTTGCTCATATTGATTGCTCCTCAAAAAATAGGGCGGTACTTTATCATACTCCATCAAAAATGCAAAGCGCATTTTGAATGCCGACCATTAGGGGTTAAGCTCCACCACTTTTTTTAAACCGATTAACACAAGTTCTGGTTCAATCACATCAAAAAGCTCTGCTTTTTCAAACAACTTTGAGAACCCTCCTGTGCCGATAATGAGAGGAGGCGCATCCTTAAAAAATTCTTTTGCAGCTGCAATCCCTTCTTTCACGGCGCCAAGCACAGAATAATATAAACCGGCTTGAATTTGTTCGATGGTATTTTTGCCGAATAAAGTCTCCGGCACTTTAATTTCCACGGTCGGGAGCTTTGCAGTTCCCAATTCCAAAGACTCCATGGCGAGCCTCACACCCGGCGTGATGAGCCCACCCACATATTCCTTATTTTTACTAATAATGCATAGCGTGTTCGCTGTACCTAAATCAAACAACACAAGATTGCGCCCCGGATACAAAGCGAGCGCGCCCACTGCATTGGCCACGCGATCTGCGCCAAGTTCTTGAGGATTATGGATCAGCAGCTTCAGGCCTGTTTTCACGCCCGGACCCAAGATGAGTGGCCGGAGGCCGAAATACTTAATACACGCCGAAGCAATGGTATGATTCACATCGGGCACAACCGAGCACATAACAATCTTCGTGACGGCTTTCGGGTCTAGCCCATTTTCCCGCAAAGCATTTTTAAGAAACAGCCCATACTCGTCTGAAGACGCCTTGTCTCGCGACGTCCTCCGAAAAGTAAGCTGAATATTTTCTCCCGAATACACGCCCCCAAACACTTGTGTATTTCCGACATCCAATGTTAATAGCATTGCATCACTCCTTTTTTAAGTGAGTATAATCAGTTTTGGCTAAATTCACAAAATCCATATGCTAAAAATAATTATAAATTTATATATATTTTTTATAAATATTAAATACTTTATATAAAACTTGAATAAATGAAACTTTTTATGCTAAACTTATTTTTTAAACCCATGGAAAATTTGATGGCAAATACAAAACCAACCTCGCATCGTAGACTTGATAATTTATTAGGAGAAAAGGCTAACTCGTTAAAAGAATTAGCTAATTTAAGTTCAGCTAGCTCAAATCCTACGTTTATGCATGCCTCTGTTAAGCTGGCTAAAGCCGAGTTGGCGACTATCGAAAAGGAATTAAGCCCCCTCTATGCCCAACTGGCAATAGCAAATAAGCTTAAAGAAGGTTTTAGTAGACAAACTGAAGTCGACATTTCAAGGGTGTTTAATGATAACAGTTTAGGTGAGCTCGCCCATCCCCATTTTCCGAATCCAGCAAACTTTAAAAGTGAAAGGGCAGTCGGTTCATTTGAGGAAGTAGAAGCCTATTTAAAATGGTTAATAGATCAAATTTATCCTTTGATTTTTGATGAAAAGGGGCATTTCTTAACTCCTTATGAAGATATATTCAAAGAATCAAAATTCGAGAGGTATAACGATAAGCCTGGAAAATTAAAGATTGAAATATTAAAATCAATCCTTGTTTGCATAGTTCCACAAAATAGTGACATAGAGACTCATATAAAACTAGGC
>JBMDXV010000220.1:0-12966 GCA_048594525.1 Gammaproteobacteria bacterium
GTCTTCTTTAAATCCTTATCCTTCAGCGGGAGATGCTGATTCAAATCCACCAATATGGAGATTTAGTGTACCTCATGGTAAAATATCTGACAGAAACAGGGGAAGTAAGCGACAAGAAGAAAGTGATAGATCTTCTGACGCATGCTCTCCCTCAAGGAGAAAAAGAAATGACGACACTCGCGCAAGATTGGATGAATGAAGGCTATCAAAAAGGGATTCATGCCGGGATGGAGAAAGGCATGGAGAGAGGCATTGAGAAAGGTGAGCACGAAAAAGCGCTCGCTATTGCTAAAAATATGCTTAAAGATGGATTCGATCAAGATACAATTAGTAGGATTACTGGGCTTGTTGATTTAGGACGTTTAAAAGCGACTAACCATAAACAGGCTAAATAAAGGGCTAACTCTTTTAGTGCCGTGGAGGCTTTCCCTACACGAGAGTCTTCTCACTTGAACTCAGCGGCTACTACCCTTTCGTCCGATTTTAGGTTCTTTCCCTGTGCAAATTCTTTTGAGGTTCGCGCGATGCCGAAATAGAATCAGAATGGCAATCAGAACAAGCGGGCAGGTTGTAGTTTGTCCGAGGAGAAAATACGCATAGACTGGCATCAGAATCATCGCCACGATTGAGGAGAGTGAAGACATTCTAAAAAGGGCGGCGATGAGAAGCCAAGTGACCCCTATTGCGAGCCCTAAAAAAATGTGGACAGCAAAAATAGCACCCATGGCGGTTGCCACGCCTTTACCGCCCTGAAAGCCGAAGAAGATCGGAAAAATATGGCCGAGAATGGCTGCAAATGCAATCCAGCACAGGATGCTGACCGGAAAATGCAAGAGGTGGCTTGCGAGTACAGGAATGATTCCTTTTAATACATCGCCTGTTAAAGTGAGCGCGGCGGCTTTTTTGTTGCCGAGGCGTAAAACATTGGTGGCGCCGGGGTTCCCTGAGCCTACGCTTCGAGGAGAAGGCAGGCGCATAAGTTTGCAGATCAAAATGGCGCTATTAATAGAGCCTAAAATATAAGCGATAATGATGAGTATGAGAGGCACGAAGCTATCCTTATTTGACTAAGAGGAAAAATACGCCGAGAAGCAAAACGATGAGCAGTACAATATTGCCCCCGCTGACCCGATAAAGCTGGGGAGCTTTAGCGCGACGCAGGCGATAGGCCATGAGCGCAGGTAAAATGATGAGCAAAATGGCCACACATAAGCCCGCGTATCCGAGGGCCATGATAAATCCTTTCGGATAAAACAAGGCAAATAGAAAAGGAGGCGCAAAAGTCAGGATGGCCGTTTGAAAGCGTCCACGACGATGATTACTGCGCTTAAACGCATCGGCTAAAAAATCAAATAGACCTAAGCTCACACCGAGGAATGACGTTGTCATAGCGATATTCGCGAAGCCGTTAATGGCTAAGGCTACGAAACGGTTATTCACCATCTCTGTTAAAAAACTGACAAATTGCCCAACTGAACCATTACTTTGCTGAAGTGCACCAAAGCTTGCAGCACCTTCCACGGGGAGCACGCCTAAAGCACAAATCAGCCAGAGAATATAAAGGATCAGCGGAATAATCGTGCCAAAGATAATGATCCATTTTAATGTCCGGGCTTCTTTGCCGATGTAGTTGGTTAGGCTGGGAATGACGGTATGATAGCCAAAAGCCGTGAGAAAAATAGGGGCTGCCGCGAGCAAGGCATGGGGCTCATGCTGCGCAAGATCTGTAAAACGGATATGCGGCAAAAGTAAAGTGAACATTAAGATCAGAAATAGGCCTTTAAACGTGATCAAAAAACGATTGACGAGGTCAACCGCTTTCGTGCTCCAAAATACGGCTGAGCCGAAGATTAAGGTAAAGAGTAGGGCGTTGACTTTATTGGGAACATTCCAGTTGAAAGAAGTGCGGAAAAGCTCTGACAGGAGTGAACCATTGCCCGCGATATAGGCTGCGGTCAATGCATATAAGAGGACAAGGCAGGTGAGCCAGGTGATGATTTCGCCCGGTCGCCCGAGCGTTGATCGGGCCATGCTGCTGAAGCTGTTTTGATATGCGGGAAGCGATAAGTTCACTTCAAGCACCAGGAGGCCTGTATACGTCATCAGCATCCAGACGCCGATCATTAAACAAATCGCAGGAATGAGCCCGCTTGTGGCGGAAGCCATGGGCAGTGCGAGCATACCTGCGCCGATGACGGTTCCGATAACGATCAGGACTGATCCTAATTTTTGGCCGGTGGATACCATTTTATATTCCTCCTATGCGTTTACAATACGTTTCTCTCAGAAAACAGGAGAGCAGGGTTGCGATTAAAAAAGTAATGGGTAAAATCCAGATGGCGCGTTGAAAAGCAGCAGGCGCGTAGACATGAGAAGCTCCACTAAAATGATTGAGAAGGAAGCCGAAGAGCGGCTGAAAAAGAGCGCCTCCGCCCATGATGAGCACGGCACTGACAGATTCGCTACTCGCTACAATCGGCAAGGGGACGCTTTCCATGATGAGGGGGAAAGTTAAAATTTGCGCACCGGATAGCGCACCCAGTAGAAAAAATAAACCCGCTAGCATTTCCGGAGAAACGTGTGAGTGGAGGATCACGAGGATACAAACAAGGTTTAAGAGGCCTCCCGCTATCATAGGGCTTTTTCTGCGCTCAAGCCGATCTGAAATCACACCAAACAGGGGCCCGCCTAAAATAAAGCCGAAGAAGATCAGAGTGACGATAAAGCTTGCTTGTTTTGCAGCAACCCCATGCGCGACTTCTAAATACTCCGCTCCCCACAGTGCACCCAAAATCATCACCGTGAGATTGATGAGAGAACTATAACAACCCCCAAGCCAAACTTGCTTATTTTGCAGGGTGAGGAAAAGATTTTTTAAAAGGTCTGTACGCATAGAGGCGCTGTGATTAAGCTTTGGCAAAGCTGCATGATCGGGATAGTCTTGCACAAAGAGGGTGATGATGACTAAAAATAAAACGCCGAGCACGGCAATAGCCAACACAGCAAAGCGCCACGAGCCGAGCCAGTCGATGACATAAGGAATCTGCTGCGCGATACTGCCGCCGAGCATTGCAAAAGAGACGATGAGCCCCATAACAAGGCCCGCCTGTTTTGGCGGAATCCAGCGCACGGTTAACACGGCAGGCGCGAGGAGGACGAGGGTGCTCCCCATGCCGATCACAAAGCGGCAGACTTTGGCAATATCAAAATGATGCGTCGTTGCAAAGACCACATTTCCGAGAATACAAAAAATTAAAGCAAATTGCAGGAGACGCTTTGGAGACATGCGATCGAGCAGAACTCCCGCTGGAATCAAAAACAGGACATTCGCATAAAAATACATGGCGGAGAGATTGCTGATTTGAAAGGCATCGACGTGAAAAGCTTGACGCAATAATTGATTCAACGAATCAAAACTGTTCATGTTGATAAATTCAAATAAAAAAAACAAAGCTGCAGAAAAAACGACAAGATAGGGTTGAATTTTTTTATAGATAGCCATCAAGTGGTCAAAGCTGTAAAATTGGGGTCAGTCTAAAGGAATAAGCCTGGAAAAAGAAACATGTTACAGCAAAAAATTGAGCTTGCACGAAAACCGATCCGGGGCTCAATCACTATTCCCGGGTCGAAGAGCATTACGAATCGAGCCTTATTGTTGGCCGCGCTACGGGAAGGCGAAACGATTCTCCATGGCGTTTTAAGAAGTGATGATTCTATAGCATGCATGAAGGCGCTTGAGGTGCTCGGTGTCGAGATTGAAGGCCTCTCGGAGGATCGCTTAAAAGTGAAGTCTCATCTGCCTTTCCGCTCGAATGTATCACTTGACTGCCGCAATGCCGGAACGGTTGCCCGTTTTCTAATCCCAATATTAGCAGGTTTGGGCGGTGAATATCAGGTTTATGCATCCCTCCGCATGTCAGAGCGGCCGATGAAACCGCTGTTTGATGCTTTGATCAGCCAAGGCGTGGAAATTGAGTACCTTGAAAAATCAGGGTTTTTACCTATTCGCCTGAAAAGCAAGGGCTTGAAAGGCGGAACAGTAGACGTCGATATCAAAGACAGTAGTCAGTTTCTGTCCGGTTTGTTGCTCGCACAGCCGTATGCAAAAACGCCGCTTTCCATTCAGGCCAAAGACTTGGATCAAAAACCCTATGTTGAGATGACTCGGAAAATGCAGGCAACGTTCGATTCTCCTTATTTCATTGAGCCGGATGCTTCAACCGCTTCTTATTTTTTTGCTGCGGCAGCCTTGACGGGGGGTGAAATTTTTATTCCGCATCTTCGACGCAGGATGTTGCAGGGAGACATTCGTTTTTTGGATGTGTTAGAAAAAATGGGCGCAAGCGTTATAGAAAAAAAAAGGGGGATTTTGCTGATGGGGCCAGAGAAATTAAAGGCGATTGGTGAGATTGATATGACAGGGTTTACAGATACCTTCATGACGCTTGCTGCCCTGGCGCCGTTTGCCGATGGGCCTAGCCGCATCAGCGGCTTGCGGCATACCCGCTTGCAGGAATCTGACCGTGTTGCGGCCATGGCGGAAGGCTTGAGTCGCTTAGGGGCAGAGGTCGAGACAACGGAGGATTCCCTCACGGTTTATCCCGGTATTTTGCATGGCGGACTGATTGACAGCCATAATGATCATCGAATCGCGATGTCTCATGCCTTGATCGGATTGAAGGTCGAGGGTGTCATCATTGACGGAGCAGACTGTGTGAAAAAAACCTGCCCGGCGTTTTTTAAGATGTTGCGAAGTTTATCTGTCGAATAGCGATAATGATAATCATTCTTATTTACATTTTCTTTCTTTGACGTTATCATTCCGGGCTTATTCATTTCAGTAGAGGTATGGGTGGCTGGGTTTAAAAACTTTTTTTCGCGCAATGCGTGGATCACTTTCATGGCCGTGCTGGGCCCGGGACTCGTGGTGATGTTGGCCGATACCGATGCGGGGAGCGTGATTACGGCAGCACAAAGCGGCGCAGTTTGGGGATATCGGCTTTTGTTATTGCAATTTATTTTAATGCCGATTTTATACATTGCGCAAGAGTTGACGATTCGCCTGGGCCTCATCACAAAAATGGGGCATGGTGAATTGATTGCCAAACAC
Source organism: Gammaproteobacteria bacterium (assembly GCA_048594525.1). GTDB lineage: Bacteria > Pseudomonadota > Gammaproteobacteria > Francisellales > CACEW01 > JAJZUD01. Next base: position 5,111 of record JBMDXV010000220.1, read on the forward strand.
TTTGGTAAAGCTTGGGCTTGGCTGTCTGTATCGACTTTGTTGATATCATGCGTTGGTGCCATTATCACGGAATTTAGCGGAATGGCAGGTGTGGGAATGCTCCTCGGTGTGCCCACCTCCGTGACGATTAGTCTCGTCATCATTTTTTTGGTTTTAATTGCCTGGACGGGATCTTACCGACGGGTTGAGTTTATTGCAATTGGCCTCGGTTTATTTGAATTGGTCTTTCTCGTTGTCGCCTGGATGGCGCACCCCTCTCTTGCGGAAATGGGTCGTGAGATGATTAACATTCCTTTTACGGATACCAGCTATTTATACCTGGCAGCCGGAAACGTCGGTGCGGTGATTATGCCCTGGATGATTTTTTATCAGCAATCGGCTGTGATTGATAAAAAACTTGAACTCAAACATTTAAAAGCAGCCCGCATCGATACGGCGATTGGTGCAGTGATCACTCAGCTGGTCATGGCTGCGGTTTTGATTGTGATTGCGGCTACCATCGGCAAAGCGCATGAGGGTGTGCCTTTAAATACAGTTTATCAAATCAGTGAAGCATTGACGCCGTTTTTAGGCACAACGGCGGGGCGCACTTTATTTGCAGTCGGGATTACCGGTGCTTCGCTCGTTGCGGCAATTGTCGTCTCGCTGACGGCCGCTTGGGGATTGGGGGAGGTGACAGGCTATCATCGTTCTCTCGAGCACAAGCCCCACGAAGCTCCGTGGTTTTATGGCATTTATACTCTCGCTTTGATTGTGGGAGGGGTGATTGTGGCAAGTGGCATTAACCTTGTTAATTTAAGCGTGGCTGTTGAAGTCATGAATGCTTTGTTGTTGCCGATTGTTTTGGGTTTCTTATTTTTGTTAGCCTGCAAAACGCTACCGGAACCTTATCGTTTAAAAGGAAAATATGCTTGGACGACGGGTGTTATTTTAGCCATTACGGCAATTTTTGGCGTCGGTGCCGGGCTCTTAGGAATCTTTTGAGTGGGAAGGTTTACATTTCACACAGATGCCATACAAGCATAAACTATGATCCGTGATTTCATAGCCAAATCGTTTAGCAATCTCAGCCTGGCGATTTTCAATTTCCAGGTCAACAAATTCCTCAACGGCATTGCATTTCACACACACGAGATGATCATGATGTTCCCCGCGATCCATTTCAAAAACCGCATGATCTTCAGAAAAATGTTGTTTTTTAATGAGCCCCGCTGCCTCAAATTGGCCCAGCACGCGATAAATCGTAGCGAGCCCAATCTCATCGCCTTGTTCAGTTAAAATGCGATACAAATCTTCGGCACGTAGATGGACATGGGCGCCCTCTAGGATATGTAAAATTTTAAGGCGTGCCGTCGTGACTTTTAAGCCTGCTCGATGTAAATTTTGGCTTGGTATGTTTTTCATCACTTTTCCTGTATATCGTTCTGTTGCAGTCATTATGCAAATAGAAAGTGATTTTAGCCAGTGAATTCAATCTGGTCATCTCTCAGTGATTGGTGTCCTTCTTTAAATATGCCAAAATAGCCAGCTATACTCAATATCTCGAATTAAAAATGCCGCATTTAATTGATTCTCATTGTCATCTCGATCGCTTGGATCTAACGCCTTTCGAAGGCAGCCTTGATGAGGTCCTCCATCATGCTGAGACTTTAGATGTAAAACATGTTCTTTGCGTGGCGGTGGACCGCGCGAATATCGCCAAGGTGATGGCGCTTGCCGAGCAACACCCGAACGTCTATGCAACGGTGGGGCAGCATCCTTCTGAAGAGGAAGAGAGTTTATCTGTGGATGATCTCGTGGTGCTTGCAGCGCATCCCAAGGTCATTGCTATTGGAGAGACTGGGCTTGATTATCATTATGAGGCGACGTCGCGGGCGTTTCAGAAGGAACGGTTTATTGCGCATATCAAAGCCGCAGAGAGGGTAAGTAAGCCTTTGGTGATTCATACGCGCGCGGCGCAGGATGATACCTTGGAAATTTTACGTGAGCATCAAGTGAGTCGCGCGGTCTTTCATTGTTTTACTGAAAGCTTAGAAATGGCTGAAGCGGCGCTAGCGCTCGGTTTATATATTTCTTTTTCAGGCATCCTGACTTTTAAAAACGCCGAGAGCTTGCGCGAAGTCGCTAAGAAAATTCCTTTGGAGCGCATCTTAGTTGAAACAGATGCGCCTTACTTAACGCCAGTCCCTTTTCGAGGTAAGCCTAATTGTCCCGGGTATACGCGTTATGTTGCAGAGTGCCTTGCGGAAATCAAAGGAATTCCTTATAGTGTGGTCGCTGAAAAGACGACTGAAAATTTTAAAGCCTTATTTGGAGTTTCCCTATGAAAATTTTGAAGCGGTGTTTAAAAATTTTGCTGGGTATCATCATTTTGTTTTTAATCTTGGCCGTGCTCGGATATTTTGCACTCACGCGCTGGATCAATCCCAATATATTTAAACCACAGATCATCGCATTAGTGCAAAAGGATGCGGGTCGCTCCCTGACCTTGACGGGAGATTTGAGTTGGACTTTTTTTCCGAATATCGGAATCCATATCGGAGAGGCTGCACTCAGTAACCCCGCGGGCTTTAGCCAACCCACGTTTGCAGAATTCAATTCTGCAAACCTTTTCATTAATTTGAGTGCTTTATTACACGGCAAAGTACGAGTGGAAAGCTTACTAGTGAATGGTTTGCAGGTTTATTTAATGAATTCGGATACAGGTCAAAATAATTGGACTTTTTCAATGCCTACCGCAACAACCAATACTGGGGAGAATCAAAATCAAATTGACTTTCAAATGAAAGAACTGATCCTGAACAATGCCACTGTTACCTATGACAATTTACAATCCACGACACATTATGTGCTATCCAATTTTGATTTAGAGATCCCCAGGGTGAGATTCGATCAGCCCATGGAGGTCAAGGGCACGGGGGATTTCAGCGATCAGGACGTATTTACAACACATTTTAAGCTGGATACTGGGGTTTTTTATGATCCAAATCAAAACACGCTGCAGCTGGATCACCTGGCACTTGAAAATAATGCCACTTATACGACGGATCAGGGAGAAAGCGTTCCTCTCGCGCTGACAGTGGATGCAGGAGCCTTGTATGATGTTGATAAAAACACCTTGGCACTCAGCAATCTTGTCCTGAATACCAACACGAGTTATGTCATGAGTAAAGATCAAAAGTTTCCAATTGCCTTGAGTTTATCTGGGAATGTCAATGCCGATCTCAGCCATCAAAGCCTTACTTTAAGTAGTATTCAATTTGACCTGAATCAGGTATTGAGCGGGCAACTCACGCTCACTGTGCAGAATTTTATGAATCCTGCTTATTCAGGGTCGCTGAATCTTCCCACTTTTGCTTTGGAACCTGTTCTCAATTCATTCGGGCAAACCCTGCCGAATATCCCGAATAAGACGCAATTTTCTCAAACCCGTATCCAGTCGAGCTTTGCGGGTACCCTGAATAAACTATCTCTTCAGAATTTGAATGTCGGTGTTGGTAATACAACCCTTCAGGGAAAACTCAATATCACCTCATTCACTCCCTTTGCCGCGAATGAAAATCTCAGTATTAATCAATTAGACTTGGCTGACTTTGTGAATTTGAGTGGGGCAAGACTCCCTTTAAGCGGCATTGCTTTAAGTGGAAATGTATCCGCTGCGGGTTTTGCTCCGCCTGATTTCCCGAGTACTTTAAATGCGTCTCAAAAAGTATCCGTACAGGATATTATTTTAAAAGGCTTTGATCTCGGTGCGGTGTTGAACCAGGTCAGTGTGATCTTACAAAATATTTTAAATGTCGAGAAAATTTCAGAAGCCAAGGCGGCCATTCAAAGTGAAGTGTCTGAGCTTCAACAAACCACCATTAATGCAGACAATGGTAAGCAAACTGATTTTGGTCAATTGAGCAGCACCGTGCTCGTGCATAACGGTGTGGTCACAACGCCGGGTATGGCAGTGACTGGCCCCTTATTGGCTGTGACGGGGCAGGGAGAAGTGGACTTAAATAAGCAAACCATTGACTATCACTTAAATGCAAAGGTCCTTTCGATAGATAAAAACATTATCAAGACGCTGAACATTCCGTACAATCTCACCGGGCCTTTTAACAATATGACCCAAGGCGTGGATTTTGATAGTGTAGAATCACAGATCGCGCAGTTTATAGTGGGGCAGATCGGACAAACCGTTAAAAGCGTGGTTACGACGGTAGTGGGTGCGCCTGTGACGGTGGTGACAACGGTTGGGAAAGGGGCAATGTCAGCAGTGGGTGGAGTGGGTAAAGGCATTTCAGGCGCATTCGGGAGTATTTTTTGTGGACATAAGCAAGCAGCAGGTTCATGAGTAAACAGCTTTTTCGATCGACTTCTCTTGTTGGCTTTATCACTTTATTCTCCCGGATTTTGGGTTTTATGCGCGAGAACGTTTTTGCCGTTGTGTTTGGCGCGGGTGCAGAAATGGATGCGTTTGTCATCGCCTTTCGCATTCCTAACTTCTTGCGGAAAATTTTTGCGGAAGGGGCCTTTTCGCAGGCCTTTATGCCGGTTTTAAAAGAAGTCAAAGTTCAGCATTCTGAAAAAGAGTTAAAAGAACTCATCTCGCACGTCTCCGGTACGCTGGGCTTGACCCTCCTGATTGTGAGCCTTATCGGCGTTTTGGCGTCTCCCCTGTTTGCAGCGATTTTTGCCCCTTCTTATCTGGATCAGCCCTATAAATTTGGGCTGTTAAATCACTTGTTAAAAATCATGTTCCCTTACATTTTCTTTATTGCCCTGACGGGATTTGCAGGCAGCATTCAAAATGCTTTTCAGCGCTATAGCGTCCCTGCAGCAACGCCTTTGATTTTAAGCTTGTGTATGGGTTCGGCTGCGGTTACGTTTACACCTTATTTTCATCAGTCGCCTATCGAGGCTGTGGCCTGGGGCGTCATCATTGCTGGGGTGTTGCAATTAGGGGCTCAAATTCCCTTTCTGTATCGCCTGAATATGCTCGTATGGCCCCGGTGGGGGTGGCGTGATCCGCGGGTGCGTCGCATTATCAAGATGATGGCGCCCGCCTTATTTGGCGTATCCATTGCGCAGCTCGGAATGCTAATCGATAGCATGTATGCCACGTTTTTAAGAACGGGCAGTGTGTCTTGGCTCTATTATGCCGATCGCCTGATGCAGTTTCCCCTTGGGGTATTTGGCATCGCCCTCGCCACTGTTGTGATGCCGCATTTATCCGAGCAGGTCGCGCGCAAAGATGAAGAGGAATTTAAACGCGCGCTTGACTGGGCTTTAAAGCTAGTCGTCCTCATCGCCTTGCCGTGTGCGGCAGGGCTTGCTGTTTTGTCCGGGCCGATTCTCGTCACTTTATTCCAATATGGTGCTTTTAATGCATTTGATATGAAAATGACGGAAGAGAGTCTCTGGGCTTTTTCTCTGGGACTCTTTTTTTTCATCATGGTGAAAATTGTCGTCTCGGCGTTTTATTCTCGTCAGGATATGAAAACGCCCGTTAAGGTCGGAATGATCGCAGTCGGGATTAATATCGTTTTGAACACGATTTTAATTTTTCCTTTTAAGCACGTTGGGCTTGCGCTGGCGACCTCTCTCGCGGCGATGTTTAACAGCCTGGTGCTTCTCGCCATTTTGCATCGGCGCCGACTTTTGCATTTTCGCCGAGGCTGGGGGAAAACGCTTGTGGGCGCGATTTCAGGAAGCCTTGTGATGATGGGGGTTATTGCCTGGGGAAAAGGAAATTTAAGCCATTGGATGGTCTGGCATGCGTGGGATCGCGTTATGCATCTCACGGTATTATTGATAGGTGGAATCTTCACTTATTTTGTGATGCTTCTCCTCTGTGGGATTCGAAAACAGGATTTTGTTTTATGAGCGCAGTTGCGACAATCGGTAATTTTGATGGCGTACATGTGGGCCATCAGGCCTTAATTGAGAAGATGCTAGAATATGCCGGGTATCAATCTCTTCGCGCAGTATTGATTTTGTTTGAACCGCATCCTCGCGAATTTTTTGACTGTACAGAGAGTCCGTTCCGTATTCAAAGCCTAAGTGATAAGCTGCTCAAATTGAAAAAGTGGCCTATTGATTGCATTCACATCATCCACTTTAATGCAGAAATTGCTCAGCAGTCTCCTGCCGCTTTTATTGAAAAAACCTTGCGCCGTTTAGAGGTTGAGGCAGTGGTGGTGGGAGAAGATTTTCGCTTCGGCAAAAATCGGGAAGGCTCACGGCGGGAACTGGAATCCTCAGGAATCAGCGTGATCACGGTGCCAAGCGTCATGTTGGGCAATGAACGCGTGAGCAGTAGCCGCATCCGAAAAGAACTCAAACAGGGAAATTTTAAAGTAGCCAGTCATTTATTGGGAGCACCTTATGTGATCACGGGCCGCGTTATTCATGGTGCACAGCAGGGAAGACGCTTGGGCTTTCCCACCCTCAACCTTACATTACGTAAAAAGATTCCCTTGGCAGGTGTGTACGCAGTAAAAGTGCATGGCCTCGATAAGCTGAAGATAGGCGTTGCGAATATTGGTCGTCGCCCCAGCTTGAACCCGCTTGCGCATCCGCTCCTTGAAGTCTATCTCTTGGATTATAGTGAAGACGCTTACCGCAAGCGCCTGACCGTTGAATTTGTTTCAAAAATTAGAAATGAACAAAAGTTCACCTCGCTTGATGCTTTAAAAGCACAAATTAATCGAGACGTTCAAGCTGTAAAAAATATGCGACTTTAGTTTGGAACAGGAATGGCTTTATTCCCAACCTTAGGAAAGCTGAGTTTAAAATGCGTATATTGTCCTTCGACCGATTCGCAAGTCATGTAACCGCCAAAGCTTTCAATGACAAGTTTACAAAAAGGAAGCCCGACGCCTACATCTTGTGGAGAGCGCACATAAAAAGCCTCAAAAATAAGAGGAAGCGTCTCTCTATTTATACCATTACCAGTATCTTTAAAATGCAAAAAATTTTCCTTTCCTGTTTGCTCAAACCAAATTGTAATTTCGCCTACTCGGCCCGTAGATCGGACATGGTAAATGGCATTTTTGATTAAATTGAACAGTACATGTTGAAAAAGAAGTGCATCCCCCATAAATTTAAAATCATGTTTGTAATTACATTTGATTAAATTAGCGGAGTCTTTATTAAAAGGATACCGAAATAAAGTCGTCATTAAAGCCTCCTTGATGGACAAAGTGCGTAATGGAAAACTTTTTCCCTGAGTATTTTCAAAACTCATCTGTGCGAGCAGCATATCAGTGAGTAATTGTGTCTCTGAGGTGATGTGGGTTAATTGTTCCGGTAAACTTTCTAAAACTTCAAGTTGTGAGTTGCGCAAGGGCCCAGTTATTTTTCCGGTATCGAGTGCGATTTCATACGCTTCCAAAAGCGTGGGGAGGGCAGACTCTACAACGTTACTGAGAGAGTCAATGGAAGCAAGAGGCGTTTTAATTTGATGGGCAATGCTGGCAGCCAAAAGACGTAGGCTTTCCATTTTCTCATTCATTTCTGATAAAGAAGGAAATAAATCTTCATTCATAATTATCTTACACTTTATTTTAAAATCAAATCATTATAGTTGAATCTTAATTAAAAATAAAACGTGAGTTATTGCGCATGAAGTATTCGATAAGATTTTTGCAACTTTATGAGACCGCCAATCAGAATAAGGCCCACAAAAAAGCAGCCGAACCAGAGCACTTTGGACTGAGCCACGGGATGGTGCATCCAACTACTTAACGCAACTATTAATAATGTAACGTCGTTGTTATAATTGTTAATTGTTACCTCTAAATTAAGAGGAGAAGTAGTTGTGAAATTAACAGATAAAGAAAGATGTAAAATTGAGGTTTTGCATC
>JBMDXV010000221.1:0-6391 GCA_048594525.1 Gammaproteobacteria bacterium
TCACAACCAGGAAAGACGATAAAAACACTATCCAAATAAAAGTCAAAAAATTCAAGTTGTGCGGGCATAATCGTGTTTTTTGAAAAATAAGTCATTGATTATCTTTTTCTATTTTTTTAAAGTGTCAAACTTGGGTATAAACTATTTCTGCTGCTTCATTTAAATTACTGGCAGCAGCAAGTTTTTCAATCAGAGGTTCGTTTTTTAAAATACGTGCAAAACTTTTTAAATATTCGAGATCTTGAGCCATACTCATAGCGATACTCCTCTCTTCAGTTTTTAATGCCCACCCTGATAATAATACAATTTGATCTTCATTAAGTGAAGCAGGTTCCCCTGACATGCGAATCTGTATTAAAATGCAAAAACCGAGTAGCCTTGAAATTGCAAGCAACCCGCGTGCACGAAGTGCCGTGCTTCGGGTCATGGAAAGGATCAAATGAAGTTTAAATTTATCTCTAAACGCATCGCGCGCTTTCAGGAAAACTGGTTTCCCGAAGACCCGATTTCCCTCCGTGCCGTGCTCCGCAATACCTTTTGGATTGAAACCTCAAAGCCCATTGTGCGCCTCGTCGTCGCGATTTTTATTTCCGCGTTCCTGCTCGTGCTCGTTAAAAACGCGTATCACCAGGCGTTTATGCGGCTTCAAGCTTTGAAGGTGGAGCAATCTCAAATCCATACGGAATGGATGCAGCTTTTAATTGAAGAAGGCACCTGGGGCAGTTATGATCGCGTGAACCAGATTGCCACTTCCACTCTAGGCATGACGCCGCCGACGCCTTTTAATACGCAAATTTTAGTCGTGCCCGCAGCCATTCCTGATTCGCTCAAAAGCTTGGTTGCGCATTCCCTCCTGGGTAAAACCTTTTTTGATGCGAACGGTTACCTGCCTGCTACAACGGATGCCTCCCTCCTGAATTCGTAAATCTTAAGGTTAAGAATCATTTCGCTACAAAATAATCATCAATACGAGGAGAGTTGCGTATGTATAGAAATTTAACAGATATAGATTGGTCAAAGATTCCCGAGCCCGAAAATGATGGGGCTGTTCATCACTTAATGAACCAGAAGCTGCCGAATATCAGCCTGACCTCTACAGATGGAAACTTAATTAACTTATCAAAATTAAAAGGGAAAACTATTATTTATGCTTATCCGCGAACAGGCAGACCAGATACTCCTTCTCTTGTTAAAGAATGGGATATGATTCCAGGAGCGAAAGGGTGTACACCTCAATCATGTGCTTTTCGAGATCATTTTTCTGAATTAAAAAAATTGGGTGTGACGCATCTCTTTGGGCTTTCAACCCAAGATACGGATGATCAAGCTGAAGCTGTTAACCGCTTGCATTTGCCATTCCCGATTTTGTCAGATCAAGCACTTCTTCTCACTAAAGCACTTAATTTTCCTACATTTGATGTGAATGGAAAAACTTTATTGAAACGCTTTACAATGGTCTTACAAGATGAGGTCATAGAACATGTTTTTTATCCAGTCTTTCCACCAGACCAAGATGCTACGAATGTTATTAAATGGCTTGAATTGCAACTTCATCCTTCGGCAACATCCGCCATTGAGGCAGCCAACGCTCACATTCAGCCAGGCGAGAATAATTAATAACTCAACTTACGCAATACCTTAAATTTCACTTTGATTTTTCTTATTTTTTGTCATTCCTGCGTAGGCAGGAATCCAGCCACCAGGTGAGACAAGTTGGGGTCGGCAGGCTGGATCCCAGCCTTCGCTGGGATGACAGAATTTAGATACTTTATCATCAACTGCGTAAGTTGAGTTAATAACCTAAAACGACGAATAGTGCAAAAAGGTACGGTTCTAATTGGTATGGTTCTTATAAGAACTATTTTTGCTTTTATCTTAAAAAGAAACATGATATAACTGCGCGCTGAATGCTTGCCTCGGAGACCCCCCGACCTTGAAACTGTGCCGTTTGCTTTTGACATGCTGTGTCCTCGTCTTTTTGCTGTGTGGCCGCGCGCAGGCCGATTCGCAAAACCTTGTTAATTTTATGAACTGGGCTGTCTGGATCGATCCCAATGTGATCAATGATTTCCAAAACACAACGGGCATTACCGTCAATCAAACTTTTTTCAGCGATGAAAACATGCTCAAAGCCAAGCTCCTCGCTCAGAATAACGGGCTCGACGTGGTGGTGCCGACGCTCAACGACATGCAGCAGGAAATCCCGATGGGCCTCTTTCAGCCGCTGGATAAATCGCGCCTTCCCAATTACAAAAACATTAATCCCGCTTTATTAAAAATCACGTCGAGCATCGATCCTGGCAACCAGTATGGCGTTATTTATGACTGGGGGACGATGGGGATCGGTTATAATGTGGACATGATCAAAAAAGTCCTCGGGCCAAATGTGAAGATTGATGATTGGAAATATGTGTTTGATCCGCAGTATCTCAGTAAACTCAAAGGCTGCGGGGTGGCGTATTACGACACCTATTCTACGATTTACGGATTAACCCTGTTTTATTTAGGTCTGAATCCCAACTCGACGAACCTTGCTGATTTTCAGACGGCTACGAATTATCTCATGGGAATTCGCAAATATCTGACTTATTTCAGTAATTCCAATTATATGTTTGATTTGGCGAGCGGAAACTTATGCATGGTGCTCGGGTATTCGGGCGATGTGTTCCGTGCGCAAACCTATGCAAAGGAATCCGGTCACAATATCGATATTCAATTTGTCATTCCGAAACAGGGTACAGAGATAGTGTTTGATATGTTGGCGATTCCTAAAAACGCACCGCATCCTGACGCCGCGTATCAGTTTATCAACTATCTCCTCTCGCCCCGCCCTGCGTCACAAATTGCCAATTATATTTTTGCGCCGGGCGCGATAATGGGGGAGTCCGCTTATTATAACGATACCTTGAACAATCCGATTGCCAACCCTCCGGCAAGCTTTATCAATACAAAACTTTTTAATATTAACCTGCCCCCGCCTTCGATTAACCAGGATGTCAATCGGATGTGGCTTGAAGTACGTTACGGCGTTAAGGAATAAACATGGCTGTGATCATGAATACTGATGCTCCCCCCATCATCCGCATTGAGAATGTCACCAAAGTATTTGATGACCATATCGCGGTCGATCATGTGAGCCTGGAAATTTACCCGGGCGAGTTTTTTTCCTTGCTGGGTGGATCAGGCTCCGGTAAAACCACTTTGATGCGCATGATTTCAGGCCTGGAGATGCCGACCTCCGGCAAGATTTTTATTGACGGCATGGACATGACACATATCCCGCCTTACGGGCGCTCGATCAACATGATGTTTCAATCCTATGCGCTCTTTCCTCACATGACAGTTGAAGGCAATATCGCCTTTGGTTTAAAGCAGGACAAGCTCCCGAAGGCTGCCATTAAAAAGCGGGTGGAGGAAGTCTTGGCCCTCGTCCAGATGGAAGCTTACGGCAAACGGAAGCCTCACCAACTCTCAGGCGGACAACGCCAACGCGTCGCCCTCGCGCGCTGCCTCGCTAAACGACCCAAGGTCATTTTGCTGGATGAACCCTTGTCTGCCCTCGATAAAAAGCTACGTGAAAAAATGCAGTTTGAACTCGTCGATATCCAGGAAAAAATGGGTATGACCTTTGTGACCGTGACGCATGACCAGGCCGAAGCGATGACGATGTCGACCCGTATTGCCATTATGAACAACGGCGCCCTCGAACAAGTGGGCACGCCTTCTCAGATTTATGAATTCCCCACCAATCGCTTTGCGGCTAATTTTATCGGGTCCACTAACATGGTCGAAGGCAAAATTATTGAAAACAGCAATAGCACCGCATTGATTGAAGCCTATGAGGGCAACCTCGTCTTTAAAATAGATCGGGCCATCGAAGGGGATATTGATCATGATGTCTGGGCCGCCGTGCGCCCTGAAAAAGTGGAGATCAGCTTGAGCCCGCCTGAAGATTACGATGCCCAGAATCCTGTGAATTGCATCCAGGGGACGGTCAATCAAATTGCCTATCTCGGGGGCTTATCGACTTATCACGTCCTTTTGCCGAATGGCACCGTCTGGCGCGCAACGGATTTTAATGTCGAGCGTAAAAGCAACAATCCGCCCACCTGGGAGGATACGGTTTTTTTAAGTTGGGAACCCAAAAACATTATGGTGCTCACTTCATGAAACATACGCTGGAATATTACAACAAGCGTAATCGCCTCCGTCGCCTGATGGTGATTGTGCCGCCGTTTGCCTGGTTTTTGTTGTTCTTGTTTATCCCGGTTTTATTTGTTTTAAAAATCAGTTTCGCGGAATCGATCATTGCAAGCCCGCCTTATAGCGATCTCATCCAATTCAGTAATGAGACCATGCAGATTGTATTGAATTTTGGAAATTATCTTTTTCTTTTTAAACACAGCGCCTATTTTGAAGCCTATCTCTCCTCTATTAAAATCTCGTTTTTCACAACCGTATTATGCATTTTGATCGGATACCCGATTGCTTATGCCATTGCGGTCTCTAAACCGAAGTATCGGAATATCCTGTTTATCCTGGTGATTTTGCCTTACTGGACGTCCTTCCTTCTCCGCGCTTATGCCTGGATTAATGTATTACAAAATTACGGCCTCGTGAACCAACTCCTCATGCATTTGCATCTTACAGAAACGCCCATCCGGATGATGTATAACAACTTCTCGCTTTACTTGGGACTCGTGTATGGCTACCTTCCCTTCTTTATCTTGCCTTTATATGCAACGCTCGTCAAAAGAGATCCCTCGCTCCTGGAGGCTGCCTATGACCTCGGTGCCTCGCCGCTGACGGCTTTTTTCAAAATCACCCTGCCCCTGTCTTTAACCGGCGTTTTTGCGGGCGCCTTGCTCGTCTTTATCCCCTGCGTTGGCGAAGTCGTGATTCCGCAAATTTTAGGGGGGATTAATACGGTGATGATCGGAAATGTCATCTGGCAGGAATTCTTTAGTGCCAACAACTGGTGCATTGCCGCCGCGCTCGCCATGATTATGCTGCTCGTCTTGGTTTTCCCGCTTGTGCAACTTCAACGCATCCAATTAAAGTCTGAGATCAAACCATGAAAAGTACTCTCTTTTTAAGAACCGTGCTCACCCTCGGGCTGTTATTTTTTTATATTCCGATCATTTTATTGGTGATTTATTCCTTTAATGCCTCTCCCCTCGTCAATCTCTGGGGAGGATTTTCAACGACTTGGTATCATGTGTTGATCCACGATGATGATCTTTTATCCGCAGCGGCTTTGAGTATTGAGATTGCCGTCTGTGCCTCAACGATTGCGCTGGTCCTCGGCACCATGGCGGCCATCGCACTGAAACGCTATGGATACTTTCCCGGGCGCTATTTCTTTTATGGCATGACGGTCACGCCGATTGTGCTCCCGGATGTCGTGATGGGACTGTCTTTGCTCCTCATGTTCATGGGATTGAATTCCTGGATTGGCTTTCCTGCGAATTATGGTTTCGGCACAGTTTTGATCGGGCATGTCACTTTTTGTACGGCGTATGCCACCATCGTCATTCAGGCCCGATTAAATAGCCTCGATCGCTCGATTGAAGAAGCCGCCTATGACCTCGGCGCCAAACCCACCAAGACTTTCTTTTCTATCACTTTACCGCAGATCGGGTCCTCCTTGATTGCAGCCTGGCTCATGTGTTTTACCTTGTCGATTGATAATCTTGTAGTCACATCCTTCATCAGCGGGCCGGAGACCACGACCCTTCCCATGTATATTTACGCCACCATTAAAAACGGCGTGACCCCGGAGATTAACGCGCTGGCCACCATTATGATAGGGATCGTCTCTATTATTTTGATTTCAGCGGCTTTACTCCTTCCCCGTTATGCCAAGAAAAACATCAAATATAAAAAAGCTTAAATATTGACCGAACTCCTTTAGCTTGTTAAAATTGTGTTATCATTTAATCAGACTGAGGGTAAAGAGAGGCATGCAAGGAAGTCAAATGGGTATTATGATCAATGCATTAGAATACGCGCGCCGTTTGAAGGATGCAGGCGTCGATTCAAAAGTAGCAGAAGCGCAAGCTATGGCGCTCGCTGACGTGCTTAATGATGCGGTTGAAACACGCTTAGCGACCAAGGTTGATCTCACCGCTGTAGAAACTAAACTGACAGCCGACATTCAGGGAGTTGAAACCAAGCTCACAGCCGACATCCGGGCAGTCGAAATCAAACTCACAGCCGACATTCAGGCGGTCGAAACCAAACTCACTTCTTGATGTGCGACAATTAGAATTTCCCTCGGCGACAATTAAAACATAAGTTGGAAAGAAGGTGACTAATGGTAAAAATAGATGTTTTTACATATTAGGACTTAATACACTTTTTCATGACATGCACTAATCAACAGGTAAAA
>JBMDXV010000222.1:0-1566 GCA_048594525.1 Gammaproteobacteria bacterium
CCTTTGATCAGGCAAGAGATTGCAACTTAAGCTTGATCGCATTATTATTGATTATATTCGTGATTGTTGCGGTCACGCTCTTTGTGGTGTTTATGGAACGCGCGCAGAGACGCATCCTTGTAAATTATGCTAAGCGCCAACAAGGGAATAAGTTATACGCGGCGCAAACGAGCCACTTGCCTTTTAAAATCAATATGGCAGGTGTTATTCCGCCTATTTTTGCTTCAAGTATTTTATTGTTTCCGTCCAGTCTCAGTCAGTGGTTTGGCGCGTCCCCTCACTTTCATTGGCTCTCTCAAATTGGATTAATGCTTGCTCCGGGTCAGCCTCTCTATTTATTAACCTACACAATTGCCGTTGTTTTCTTCTGTTTTTTCTACACGGCTGTTATTTTTAACCCGAAGGAAATGGCCGATAACTTGAAAAAATCAGGCGCATTTATTACCGGAATCCGGCCGGGACAGCAGACCGCTCAGTATATTGATAAAGTGATGTCACGTTTAACGCTTGTGGGCTCAATCTACATCACGGCTGTCTCGCTTTTACCCATGTTTTTATTGATTGAATGGAATGTTCCCTTTTATTTTGGAGGGACCTCTTTGTTGATCGTGGTCGTCGTCATGATGGATTTTATGGCCCAAGTTCAATCTCAACTGATGTCTAATCAATATGAGTCTTTATTAAAAAAAGCGAATTTAAAAAAAGGCAAGTCTGCCGCAAATATTTAGGTGATGAGGAGTCATAATATGAAAGTAGGTCCATCTGTTAAGCCCATGTGCAAAAAATGCAAAATCATTCGTCGTAAAGGCGTGGTGCGCGTAATTTGTGAGGATGCAAAACATAAACAAAGGCAAGGTTAAAGCAGGATTTCAGGTCCTTGCGTTTTAGAAAAAAGTGGGGTATGATTTCGCCCCTTTGTTTGAAGTGTAATAAAAGGAGTAACAAGGAATGGCTCGTATAGCCGGGATTAATGTTCCAGATAATAAGCATGTTTCAATTGGCTTGACTTCCATTTTTGGAATTGGCCGTCCGCGTGCGTTAGAGATTTGCCAAAATACCAAGATTAGTCCTGCTAAAAAAGTCAGTGCTTTGACAGAAGCAGAGCTTGACGCCATACGGACTGAGATCGGTCAATATAAAGTTGAAGGAGATCTCCGTCGAGAAATTTCTATGAACATCAAGCGTTTGACAGATTTAGGAACCTACCGAGGCCTTCGGCACCGTAGAGGCTTGCCAGTAAGAGGTCAGCGTACCAAGACCAATGCGCGTACGCGTAAAGGTCCCCGTAAGCTAATACGTTAAGTTGAGGAAACAAGATAAATGGCAACAGTAAAAAACCCCACAAAAAAAGTTAAAAAGTTTATCCAAGATGGTATGGCTTATATTCATGCATCCTTCAATAATACGATTGTGACCGTAGCAGATCGCCAAGGAAACGTCGTTGCTTGGGCAACCTCAGGAGGCAGCGGCTTTCGGGGCTCACGTAAAAGTACGCCTTTTGCGGCTCAAGTTGCTGCGGAAAAGGTAGCAGATCGCATCGCTGAATTTGGTATGAAATCATTGGAA
>JBMDXV010000223.1:0-1942 GCA_048594525.1 Gammaproteobacteria bacterium
AACTATCCAGACAAAAGACAGAAGGGATGATTGCTTGTGGGGTGTTAAATAAAATGACCAGGATAGGTATGCCCAAAAGTTATCGTGTAGCTTAAATTATGAACCAATGTTTCTGCTCAGAGGGTTATGCAACAACGCCCATTTTAATGGGACAGCCCTGATTAATCCTTAGGAGGATGATCCATGAGCTTATTAATGACGGCCAAGGTCAAGGCTGAAACGAGTAAGGTGAGATGAATCACGACTTGCCACATAATCGTCATGTCTGAAATCCCGGCGGGTGCGATAAAGGTCCGTAATAAATGGATCGATGAAATGGCGATGAGGGCCACGGCGACTTTAATTTTCATGGTTCCGGCATCGAGGCTATCAAACCAATCCGGCTTATCCGGGTGATCTTCGATGCTCAAGCGAGAGACAAAATTTTGGTAACCGCTCATGATGATCATAATCAGGAGATTGGCAATGAGCACGACATCGATTAAATCGAGGACTTCCAGCATAATGGCCGTGTCCGGCATGTTATTTAAAAAGCGGACCAGGAGCCAGAGATTGCGACAAAATTCATATAAATATAAGGCTAAGGTAATAATCAAACCGAGATAGAGCGGCGCTTGGAGCCAGCGGCTGGCGAAAATGAGTCTTCCAAAAAAGGAACGCACTTTGATCATCTTTTTTTACGTCTCATGAGTTCTACCACTTCCAGTTTTGCCACGGCTTCCAGAAGCTGCTGTTGGATGATCGCGGGATCAACCGGCCCTGATCTTCCTTTTAACAGATCCTCAGCGGCCACTTTTGCTTCTAATGCGACGGCTTCATTCACATCCTGCGGGCGCTCGATGCTGTCTGCGAGGACGGTCACACAGTGCGGCTGCACTTCGAGAATTCCTCCTGATACATAGAGAAGCTCTTCCACATCGCCCTGTACCAAGCGCAAGGGGCCCGGTTTTAAAGTCGTTAAGAGTTGCAAATGGCCCGGGGCAATGCCCATCTCCCCGATGATTCCGCGTGCATAGACCATTTCAGCCTCGCCCGCAAACATCTCGGCTTCAGGGCTCACGACGATTACTTTCATTGTGGTGGCTGGTTTCATGTTTACTCTTTATAAAGTTTTGGCTTTTTCGATGGCTTCATCAATCGAACCCACCATATAAAACGCTTGTTCCGGGAGATGATCGTATTCTCCGTTTACAATCCCTTTGAAGCTGCGGATGGTTTCTTTTAAAGGCACATACTTACCGGGGTTGCCCGTGAATATCTCCGCCACGAAAAAAGGTTGGGACAAAAAGCGCTGAATTTTCCGGGCACGGGAGACCATCATTTTGTCTTCGTCTGATAACTCATCCATCCCTAAAATCGCAATGATATCTTTTAATTCCTTATACCGCTGTAATACTTTTTGTACGCTGCGGGCAACATCGTAATGTTCTTGCCCGACTACGAGGGGATCGAGTTGGCGACTCGTTGAATCTAAGGGATCGACCGCAGGATAAATTCCGAGTTCCGCAATTTGACGGGACAATACAATCGTCGCATCCAAGTGCGAAAAAGTGGTCGCAGGCGAGGGATCGGTTAAGTCATCGGCTGGAACATACACGGCTTGCACCGAGGTGATCGAGCCTGTTTTGGTTGACGTAATCCGTTCCTGCAATACACCCATTTCTTCTGCAAGCGTCGGTTGATAGCCGACCGCAGAAGGCATCCGTCCTAACAAGGCGGAGACCTCTGTTCCTGCAAGCGTATAGCGATAAATATTATCCACAAAAAACAAGACATCTCGACCTTCATCACGGAAACTCTCGGCAATCGTCAAGCCCGTCAAAGCAACGCGCAAACGGTTACCGGGCGGCTCGTTCATTTGTCCATAGACGAGTGAGACTTTATCGAGCACGTTGGATTCTTTGATTTCATGATAAAAGTCATTTCCTTCACGCGTCCGCTC
>JBMDXV010000224.1:0-2636 GCA_048594525.1 Gammaproteobacteria bacterium
TTTCTTTCTTTGCCATAGAAATAAAATCATAGGCCATAAAACCTTCAGGCAGTAATTTCGGTTTTGACATCGCTGATTCACTTTTATATGTGGAAACGTATTCTAATTAAACCTGGGTACATAATGCAATTGGTATAACACACCCGGCGGAATTGCCATTGATCCCGACGATAACGTTTGGGTCACTAACACGACGGGCAACACCGTCAGTGAAATCCAAACGGGATTTTAGGAAAGGCTGAGATAAAACTGCGTGATTTTAGCATTCAGACTTGCAGCATGGGTCAGGCTAAAATCCGCAGTGAGGAGGAGGCTCGCTGCCAGCATTAAGGCAATTAAGACTTCAAAAAGTGAAAATCCCGCGTCCATTACAGACTCACGGCAGTACCGTAGACGACTACGCCATTCAAGGGCCCTTGGGACATACTGGCACCGACTTCTTTAATCACGATACCATTTGCACCCGCTTGTGCAGCGAGGCTTTTCGCATAATTTAAGCTGGCCGTGATGTCTTCATTTTGTGCGCTCTCGGCCAGGCTGTTGTAATAGAGCTTAGTATTAATTATCCCCATGATTTCGGCCTTGGGCGGCATGACTTGTAAGACTTGAACCTGATCGGGTGAGATAGGCGCTTTTTCCGTGGCGTTCGGGAGGTAAATTCCGGATACGTCAGGATTGGGTTTGGGCGCCAAAGGCCAGAAGATTAAACCCACAATAATCAGCACGGCAAGGCCGATGCTATTTTGAAAGAGCGCGTCTTTAGAAATCATCTCCATGGTTGTTTTCCTTGTCTTCACTATTTGCATTTAAGCTTCACGTTTTACAGCTAAATCTGCAAAGCTCGCCAGTGCGGCAGTATACTCATTTTGAGGTAAGACGGCGAGCTTTGCTTTTGCCTCTTCAACAAAGCCTTTAGCCTGCGTGAGCGTTTGATCCACACTCTGGGTTCGGTGAATAATCTCTAAAATCTCCGGCAATTCGCTCGCGTCCCCACCTTGAATAGCCGCGTCAATTTTTTGGCGATCTTCCGTAGTGCCGCGCGCCCGGGCATAAATGAGCGGCAAGGTCATTTTGCCTTCCCTTAAATCATCGCCTTGATTTTTGCCCATGGTCGAGCGATCGCTCGTGTAGTCGAGAACATCATCCACGAGCTGAAAGGCAATGCCACACAGGCGCCCAAATTCAGCAAGAGCGTTTTGTGTGGCTGTATTTGCGCCGCTCAATAAGCCTGGGACTTGGCCTGCAATCACAAACAACGTCGCGGTTTTGCATTCGATCACTTTAAGGTAATCGCTTTCGCTTAAGTGGCAGTGATGGCAGTTTTGGAGCTGCAGCATTTCTCCTTCAGCCAAGCGATTTGACGCTACTGCAAGCGTATGTAAAACGGGTAAGCTCTCCAACGCCACCATCATTTCAAAGGTTCGGGAGTATAAAAAATCCCCTGACAGTACACTCGCAGAATTCCCATAAATCACATTTGCACTCGCTTTACCGCGGCGGAGTTCCGAGGCATCGACGACATCGTCGTGCAGTAGGGTTGCAGCATGGATCATTTCTAGAATGGCAGCGAAAAGGCAGGTTTTGCCCCGTTCAAGCTGACAGATTTTCGCAGCAAGGAGGGCGAGCACAGCCCGTGACCGTTTACCTCCACTATTGACAATATAATGTCCAATTTCTTGAATAAGCGGCACTTCGGAATATAAATGCTTATGAATTAAAGTGCTCGTCTCATCAAATTCAGATTGAATTAAATCGCGAATCTCAGTAAATTTCATTACAATCCTTTAAAATCAAGCGGTGCAGGGAAGTGTTCATTCTGCCTGAAAACTGAAGTATGTACAAGTTTAGAATAATAAAATCCATCCGGCCCTGCTGCGCTTGGTAAAAATTGCCAGCCGTATCGCGTGGCATGCCCGCTTTTAAAGTGTAGAGCGCAAGTTGAGGCCTGCGGCACGGTAGCAAGAAATGCTTCGATCACGGCATCATTTTCGTCCGGAAGAAGGGAGCACGTAGCGTAGAGGAGAATCCCTTCCGGCTTGAGCATCGGCCAAAGATGCGTCAGCATTTTTTGTTGAAGGCTTGCAAGCTTTGGGATATCGGAGGCCTGGCGCAAAAAGCGAATGTCCGGATGCCGGCGAATCACGCCCGTCCCTGAACAGGGCGCATCTAATAAAATGCGATCAAAATACCGAGCCGGAAAATCAAGCTGTGTCGCATCTTCTGCCCTGAGGGTAGCGTGTAGGTTTAGTCGGGTGAGATTCTCTGAAACGCGCGCTAATCTTATAGCATCTTGATCCACAGCATAGAGGCTGACGTCAGCGGTTTCCAAAATATGTGCGGTTTTGCCTCCCGGCGCTGCGCAGGCGTCTAAAACGATCTGGCCTGCTTTCAATTCCAAGAGGGGCGCGGCTTGCTGGGCGGCAAGGTCTTGTACAGAAATATACCCCTCCAAAAAGTGTGGGAGCTGTTTGACATCAGTCGCGTCAAGAAGCGCAATGCCACAGGGTGAAAGCGGGGTCGCTATCGCTTTAATTTAGGAGTTTTTCAAAAGATAGTGAAAAGACACACGCAGAATTTTGCGAATATTCAACCGGAGAAAAAAAGTCGGGTGTGCAATGTTGGCTTAGCAAAACTCG
>JBMDXV010000225.1:0-4187 GCA_048594525.1 Gammaproteobacteria bacterium
CTGTCCCTCCCGATAGCTTCAATGAGTCTGTTACCATTCCCACTGTATCGGTTAGTTCTATGCTGGTGGTTAGCCTTTGCATAGGACGGATTTTCACCGCCTGTAAGTTACGCGCTTTGCTTGGCACACTCATGATCTTTCCTTAAGAGCGAATTAAAAAAAGAGCAGTATACCAAAAATAAATTAGCCCTGTCAGGGAGTGCAATCTCAGGTATACTGTTGTTTAAAGTGAATGAATTAATTTGATATGGCAGCGTGCTTTCTTGAAGTGGCCGTTCCCGGGCCTTTTCCCAGGGGATTAACCTATCGCTTTGAGGGCGAACAAGATGTGTCGCTCATTGGCAGAAGAGTGCGCGTCCCGCTCCGCAATCGTGAAGTGATCGGCTTTGTTCTGAATGCAGTATCACAGGTTGAAATGGATGCTGCGAAGCTGAAGTCTGTCATTGAAGTGATCGACGCGGCGTCTTTGATTCCCGCAAACGTGAGAGGCATGATTGAGTTTATGCGGGACTACTATCATGTGTCCCTTGGCGATGCTTATTATACGGCCCTCCCTTCCCTGATTTGTGCAGGAAAAGCCTTAACCACGCGGGGCATATCGAAGCAAGACCCTCCGAAGGTAAAACGCGATCTCTCTTTAAACGAGGCCCAACAAAAAGTAGGGGACGCCATCAGGCCAGGATTTGCCGTGCATCTTTTAGAAGGCGTCACGGGCAGCGGGAAAACGGAAGTGTATTTAAAGTGTGCGGAACGCATACTGGCGCGCCATCAAGCGGTGTTGGTGCTGGTGCCTGAAATTGGCCTCACGCCTCAAATCTTTGAACGTTTTCAAGCAGGGCTGGATGAAACGGTGGCGACCTATCATTCCGGTTTGACGGAAGCTGAAAAGCGGACTGTATGGCTCCAGGTTTTGGCGGGGGACGTTCGAATGGTGATTGGCACGCGCTCTGCGGTCTTTCTCCCTTTTCCTGATGTGGGCCTTATTGTCATTGATGAAGAACACGACGCCTCTTACAAACAGCAAACTGGCGTACATTATTCTGCAAAAAGCATCGCGCTCATGCGGGGGAAACAAGCGGAATGCCCGGTGATTCTCGGTTCTGCAACACCGAGTGCGGAGGCCTATTATTTTGCAGGCAAAGGGACTTATCAGCATCATCACTTAAAGAAGCGCGCGATTGCGAGCGCTGAAAACGGGATTTGCCTCATCGATATGCGCCAATACAAAAGTGAGAGCGGAATCAGCCCGCCTTTATTGGCCGCTATGAAAAAGCAAATCGAGGCCGGAAACCAGGTGTTGATTTTTTTAAATCGCCGAGGATACGCCCCGGTTTTGCTCTGTAGCCGCTGCGGTGAGCGCACAACCTGTCAATCCTGTGACATGAGTTTTACCCTGCATGAAACGCCGCGCCTATTGCTCTGTCACCATTGCGGCCGGAGTAGGCGTGTTCCTAAAAACTGCACGTCGTGTGGCTCAGAATTTACGACGCTTGGCCAGGGCACGCAACAGCTCGAAGCGTATCTTGAGACAAAATTTCCGGGTGTTACGCTCTTGCGTCTCGATCAAGACGCCACCCGTAAGAAAGGAGAGTTAGCCGCTAAGCTCCGTGAGATTAAGGAGGGCGCCGTGCAACTCATCATCGGGACGCAGATGATCGCGAAGGGGCATGATTTTCCAAACATCACCTGCGTCGGGATTGTCGATCTCGACTATGGATTTTTTGCACCGGATTTTCGGGGCATTGAAAGAATGGGTCAGGTTTTGACGCAGGTGGCAGGACGGGCCGGTCGCGGTCAAAAAGCAGGTGAAGTCCTGATCCAAACGCATGTGCCTGATCATCCTCTGTTACAATGCTTATTGCGGGAAGGATATGCCGCGTTTGTACAACGCCTTCTTCTCGATCGCAAAGCGGCGTGCTGGCCGCCTTTTCAACATCTGGCTTTATTGCGTGCTGAATCAAAAAATGAGGCCCGCCTGTTTGCTTTTTTAAATGAGATCAAACTGCACATCAGTCAAGCCTTTCACCTCTCCGTGCAGGGCCCGGTTCCTGCTTTTTTAAAGAAAAAAAAAAATTATTACCGCGCTCAGTTGATCTTAGAATCTCCGAGCCGGAATGTTTTGCATCAAGCCTTAACCCAGCTTGAGACGGTGAAAGACGCTAAAAACCAAGTTCGGTTTTATGTGGATGTTGATCCGATTGAGGTGGGCTAAAAGGAAGCGAGGGCTTCACATTCTGCTGCAAAAATCCGTGCCGGGATTTCGCTTGGATGAGCACAACCTGCCGCGAGGGCTTGTCGATCTAGCCCGCGTAAGCAGTCTACAGCCTGCGTCAAGGTATCCAGCGGAAAAGTCGGAAACAGGGTTTTGGAGGCAATGAGCCAGTTATTCAGGCGTTCGCCTCGCCTTAAAAAATCAAGGGACCTCAAAAACTGAACTTTTTCAGTCGCGCTCAAGAGGGGGAATTCACGGCCCGCTTTGGTTCTGGTGCGGACGAGTTCTGCTAAATCAGCAAACTCCTTGGGACAGGCGCGCAAATATTTCGCTTCAAAGCACAGGATCGCAAAGCGGATGAGGGCCAGGTTTTCTGAGCCGAAGGAAAAGGTGCCCAGTTCAGCCCGAGGAATCTCGTCAAATAAGAGGGGGAGGGCGCCCACCTCGCGTAGCGTGTCAAAGAAATAGTGGGGGAAATCCGTTTGCAAGGCACGCCGCATTTCTTGCCAGATGCGTTCATCCGAGAGTTCAGCTAAAACATTGTGGCGAACCATGTCTTGCATGAGGGCGAGGGTCTCAGGCGCAATCGTAAACTCAAAATTTCCCAGGTAAGCGCGAAACCGGGCCACACGCAAGATGCGCAAAGGGTCTTCGCTAAAGGCAGGGGAGACATGTCGAAGCACCCGCAGTTTCAAGTCTTCTTCGCCGTGATAGGGATCGATGAGGTGGCCTTCGTCATCTTGGGCCATCGCATTAATCGTGAGATCGCGCCGTTGTAAATCTTGTTCCAGGGTGACTTCGGGCGCCGTATAAAATTGAAATCCCTGATGACCTTGCGCCACTTTCCTTTCTGTTCGGGCCAGGGCATATTCTTCATGCGTTTTCGGATGCAGAAACACCGGGAAATCTTTTCCGACGGGGCGAAATCCCGAAGCCGTCATTTCTTCAGGCGTCGCACCGACCACGACATAATCCCTTTCCCGAATGGGAAGGCCCAGCAAGCCATCCCGCACCGCGCCGCCGACCAGGTAAATTTTGTGCATGACGCACTCCATGCTGTCTAAAGAAGAGATGAGTTTTTATTGTATCACAAGATTGCTTATTGATATTGAATCTTATATAATCAAAAAATTCGTTATGATATAGGGTTGAAAAATGGTCGGCTTCTTTCTCTTTGCTTTAATTCTTATTGTTGTCCTATGCTTTTTTTCCTTGTTTACGGTCAAGCAACAATCCGTTGCAGTCATTGAGCGTCTTGGAAAATTTTCAAGAACGGCAAGTCCCGGCTTAAATTTCAAAATTCCCTTCATTGAGCATGTCGCAGGGAGGGTTCATCTTCAAGTGATGCCGCTTAATGTCGTGGTTGAAACAAAAACCAAAGACAATGTTTTTGCGCAGCTTAATGTCAGTGTTCAACTGATGGCAAAACCTGAAAAAATATATGAAGCATTTTATAAACTCTTAAACTATCAGGAACAAATTAAGGCTTTTGTTTTTGATGTGGTGCGCGCACAAGTTCCTAAGCTTGATCTTGACGAAGTGTTTGAGAAAAAAGATGACATTGCTAAGGCTGTAAAAGATGAGTTATCTGAAACCATGGATCAGTTTGGTTATGCCATTTTAAATGCGTTGGTGACCGATATTAATCCTGACGACACCGTCAAAACGGCCATGAATGAAATTAATGCCGCGCAACGCTTAAGAGTCGCCGCAACCGAAAAAGGCGAAGCTGAAAAAATTCTGAAAATCAAGCAGGCTGAAGCGGAGGCTGAAAGCATGAAATTACAAGGTCAAGGGCTTGCCAATGCCCGAAAAGCAATTATTGATGGGATAAAATGCTCGGTGGCAGACTTTAAAGAAGTCTCTCCGGATTTAGAAGTAAAAGACGTCATGACCCGGCGTTGTTGCATAACCCTCTGAGCAGAAACATTGGTTCATAATTTAAGCTACACGATAACTTTTGGGCATACCTATC
>JBMDXV010000023.1:0-6897 GCA_048594525.1 Gammaproteobacteria bacterium
TAAAGCCGCTTCGAGAGCCAGAGGATAATAAATGCCTCTGCCTAAAAATAAGCTGTGATGCTTGCGCTTGAATTTTTCAGCAAGGGCTTCTATGTTGGCGTTAAGTGCCAAAACCGCGTGCATATGATTCGGCAGGCGTTGTAGGAGAGCGCTTGAAAAGCTAGGGCGCCCTTTCAAATCTGCCAAAGCTTTTGTGAGCAGTGCAAGTCCCAAGAGCTCGGCCGTGAAGGCCTTGGTTGATGCCACGCCCACTTCAACCCCTGCTCGCATTGAAAAAGTCAGATCAGATTCACGCACCAAGGTACTCGTCACGACATTACAGATCGTAAGACTGGCGAAATACCCCTGTGTTTTTGCAAGCGACAAAGCGGCCAAGGTATCGGCTGTTTCACCGGATTGAGAAATCGTAATGAACAGGGTGTGCGGAAGCACCACGGGATTGCGATAACGATATTCACTGGCGATCTCCACATCACAACTCACGCCTGCTAAACCTTCCAGCCAATATTTAGCAGCAAGTCCGGCATGATAACTCGTCCCGCAGGCTACGATTTTGATGTGTCGCACCTCGGGCAAAATCGTTTCTGCCTGAGCTCCAAAACTTTCACTCAGCCTCACGCCCTGCTCGCTCAAGCACTGCAACAAAATATGGGCAGCCACCTCGGGTTGCTCATCAATTTCCTTTTGCATGTGATGCTTATAATGGCCCTTTAAAATCGCATCATCATTGCTGTAAATTTCTTCGAGCGCGCGCTCGGTGCGATGTCCCTGATTCCAGATGTTCACCTCAAAGCGGGTCACTTCTGCTACATCATAATCTTCAAGGTAGATAAATTGGCGTGTTACTGGCAGCAAAGATAAAGGATCAGAGCCGATAAAATTTTCCTCAATCCCCAGGCCAATCACGAGAGGTGAGCCTTTGCGTACGGCAAATAGGCGATTCCTATCATCCCGATGCATAATGAGCAAGGAATAGGCGCCTTTTAAGCGAGGGAGCATGGCCTCGATTGCTTTAAGCAGGGTCTCATGCGTTTTTAATGCTTCAGCGAGTAAATGGGCAATGACTTCCGTATCCGTTTCGGATTCAAACACTACGCCTCTTTGGACAAGCTCGGCTTTCAGGCTTTCATAATTCTCAATGATGCCGTTATGTACGAGGGCAATCTCTCCTGAAATATGCGGATGCGCATTCGCTTCAGACGGCTTACCATGCGTCGCCCATCGCGTATGCGCAATGCCGATGTGGGCATGGATCGGCTGCGCGCGCACTGTTTTTGCGAGCTCAGCGACCTTTCCCAAGCAACGCCGTCTATATAACTCGCCTGTGTCCGTAATCACGGCAAGTCCTGCCGAATCATACCCTCGGTATTCAAGCCGCTTTAATCCTTCCAGTAAAATCGGAACAATATTTCTTTCTGCTATAGCGCCTACAATTCCACACATGCTACTGGTCTCCCATAAAAAGGTCTTATGAATTTATTTTTTTCTAGGCCGCTTCCAATCCGTAATACTCACTTGCTTGGCTCGCCCGACCGTCAACTGCCCGGCTGGCGCATCTTTTACAAGCGTTGTTCCTGCTCCGATGGTCGCGTTTTTGCCAACAGTAACAGGTGCGATGAGCTGCACATCTGAACCCACGAAGGCACCCTCTTCAATGACAGTGTGATGTTTGTTTGCACCATCATAATTACAGGTGATCACTCCCGCGCCGATATTGACTGCTTTGCCAATGGTTGTATCCCCAAGGTAACTCAAATGATTCGCTTTTGAGCCTTCATCAATTTGGGCATTTTTAAGTTCTACAAAATTACCGATATGGACATTTTTACCGAGCTTTGTGTACGGTCGAATGCGCGC
This sequence comes from Gammaproteobacteria bacterium, assembly GCA_048594525.1. Taxonomy (GTDB): domain Bacteria; phylum Pseudomonadota; class Gammaproteobacteria; order Francisellales; family CACEW01; genus JAJZUD01. Next base: position 1,858 of record JBMDXV010000023.1, read on the forward strand.
AAAAGGCCCGATGATACAGCCTTCTCCAATTTCAGCGTCTTCAATCACCGAGTGAGGACGAATAATGACACGGGGAGACAAAATGACATTTTCAAGCACACAATTCGCACCGATCTGACAATTTTCAGCGAGGACCACATTTCCTTTTAAAACGACATTTACATCGATAATGCAATCTTTTGCCGCGGTCACCGTGCCGCGAATATCGACGCGTTTCGGGTCCAATAGCGTCACCCCTTGAAGCATTAAAGCATGACATTGCCAGGCTTGATAAATTCGCTCAAGCTGAGCAAGTTCAATCCGGGTATTGGTCCCATATATTTCTTCAACCCGCCGAGGGCGTGCCGTGCTCACAGGCACTTTTTCTGCGCAGGCAAAACGCACAATCTCCGTTAAATAATACTCTCTTTGAATATTGTGGTTGCTAAGCTTCGGCAGCCATTTTTGCAAGAGTGCTCCGGCCAGGCAATAAATGCCAGTATTGATTTCAGTGATTTGTCTTTGTAAATCCGTCGCATCTTTTTCTTCAACAATCCCGAGCACGTTGAGATACTCATCCCGGATAATCCTGCCAAGACCAAACGGCTTCGGCACATTCGCGGTGAGGAGCCGCAATTGCTGAGGAGTCGTCGACTCCAATACATGACGCAAAGTTTCCGTCGTGATTAAAGGGACGTCCCCACATAAAATAAGAACCTGATGATCCGGCTTAAGGTAAGGCAAAACCTGAAGGACAGCATGACCCGTGCCCAGGCGTTCACCTTGCTCAATCCAGGTCACGGTGCCTTTACGGTGTTCCATTGCTTTTAAAACTGTGTCACCCATATGACCATAGACGATAAAAACATCAGCAGGATTTAAGGGGAGGACGGCATCAATAACATGATCGAGTAAAGTTTTTCCCCCCACCTGATGGAGGACTTTAGGCAGATGAGACGCCATGCGTGTCCCTGCGCCTCCTGCTAAAATAATGACACTGAGTGGATGCATTGCGTCTTTCCGGCGAAGCAAAAAAAGGCATTTTAAAGCCCGGGCGGCTAAATTGCATCTTGTGTATTAACACAGGAGTGGATTAAAATAATCCCATCTTCCCAAGCAAAGGTTAATTCTCATGAAAATCTCTCAAATCAGTTTAGCCGCCTTGATTAGCCTCTCCTTCATCACAGGGTGTACGCCTAATATTAATCCCGATCATTACAGCACGGACAGCACGCAAGCGGTAAGCTCCGTGACGCCAGGCGTTGTGATCAACACTTCGAGCGTGAGCGTATCAAATTCCGGTACGGGATGGGCGGGAACACTCGCAGGCGGCGCGACAGGCGCAGTCCTCGGCGGCTCCATGGGCCAAGGAACGGGTAGTCTTTTGATGGGGATTGGTGGCGCTTTATTGGGAGGCGTTGCGGGAAATGCCGCTGAAAAAAAACTCAGTTCTCAAGACGCGACCCAATATATTGTTAAATTAAATAACGGCTCCACTATTTCTGTAACGCAAGGCGGACAACCCTTTGCAGTGGGCACGAAAGTTTTGCTTCTATCCGGAAACCCGGCCCGCTTGATTGTAGATCCGGGCACGGGCTCTACGAATGCCAACTCTTAATGGTTACCATGTCCATGGTGAGATGAAATACCATGATTTTTGGCCAGATATCGATAAGACTCATCATCAAAGCCTTCTTCCTTTTCAGCCTCGTTTAGTGTTGCATCATACTTTTCCTGATGAGCTGAAATGTTGGCTAGTTCTGCCTTACGCAGGCAAATCTGCAAAGCACGAATGGTATAATGAAACTCTTCATTTCCCCCTTCATACTCGTAAGTATCTGACAAGTAGTCAACAATATCTTCTGCAGTAATATTGGTGTCGTCAATGAGGTCCGCCACCGTCGTTTCTGAACCGGACCACTCCCAATCATTAACATAGTGCATAAGAATTTGCTTTACTTTTTCCGTAGGAGTGCCTGCCTGATTTTGGTAAGCATTCATATATTTTTCGATTAACTTATGCATAATAATTCTCCTTTTGATTTTTATTTTTATTATTTTTCTATGCTGCTATGAAACCACATTTTATAGCATAGATATATACTTTTTTTTTAAGTTTCATCTAGCGTGCCATAAAAGGGCACCAAAAACAACCACAGTCTAATGCTCCAGTCGTTTAAACTTAATGCGATGCGGCTCCAATACCGCTTCCTCACCCAAGCGCCGCTTTTTATCTTCAAGGTAATCTGCAAAATTGCCCTCAAACCAGGTGACTTGACTGTTGCCTTCAAATGCCAGGATATGCGTGGCAATCCGATCCAAAAACCAGCGATCATGTGAAATGACAAACACACAGCCGGGGAAATTTTCAATGGCAATTTCAAGCGCGCGCAAGGTTTCGACATCCAAATCATTGGTCGGTTCATCCAGGAGCAACACATTCCCCCCTGACCGCAAGAGTTTGGCTAAGTGCAGACGATTTCTTTCTCCTCCGGACAAATCACCAACCCGCTTTTGTTGCTGATCACCTTTGAAATTAAAGCGTCCGACATAAGCCCGGGAAGGGATCGTGTATTGACCCACGGTGATGATATCGAGGCCATCTGACACTTCCTCCCAAACCGTTTTGCGATCGTCGAGATGGTCTCGGCTTTGATCCACATAGGCAAGCCGCACCGTTTCGCCAAACTCAATGTCACCCGAATCCGGTGCCTCACCCTGTGTGAGCATCCTGAATAAAGTCGTTTTTCCAGCGCCGTTCGGGCCGATAATCCCGACGACCGCGCCCGGGGGAACGTTAAAACTTAAATCATCCAGTAGGCATTTCTCACCAAAGGCTTTGTTCAAGTGGTTGACCACCACCACTTTCTCGCCGAGCCTTGGGCCGGGAGGAATATAAAGCTCGCGCGTTTCATTGCGTGCTTGAAATTCTTCATTGGCCATTTCTTCAAATTTTTGGAGCCTTGCTTTACTCTTCGCATGGCGGCCCTTAGCGCCTTTCCGAACCCACTCCAATTCTTCTTCTAGGGATCGCTGCCGCGCCACTTCTTGCTTGGCTTCGACGCGCAAGCGTTCCGTTTTTTGCTCCAGCCAACGCGTATAATTGCCTTCAAAGGGAATACCTTCGCCGCGGTCAAGCTCCAAAATCCACCCTGCGACATTGTCCAAAAAGTAGCGATCGTGCGTCACGGCAATCACGGTTCCGGGAAACTCCTGCAAAAAGCGCTCCAGCCAGGCGACGCTTTCGGCATCTAAGTGGTTGGTCGGTTCGTCGAGAAGCAGCATATCGGGGTTTGACAACAATAGCCGACAGAGCGCGACGCGTCGTTTTTCCCCGCCTGACAACTTCGATACATCCGCATCCCAAGGAGGCAGACGAAGCGCATCTGCGGCAATTTCAAGCTTCCGGTCTAATTCCCAAGCACCCGCGGCATCTATTTTATTTTGCAACTCGCCCTGTTCCGCGAGGAGTTTATTCATTTCTGCTTCAGATAGCTCTTCACAAAACTTCAAGCTGATGGCATCAAAACGCGCCAGCATGTCCTTTTGTTCACGCACCCCTTCTTCCACATTTCCTTTGACTGTTTTCGTGGGATCAAGTTGAGGCTCTTGCGCAAGATATCCAATTTTAATATTTTTGTCCCAGTGAATTTCACCGATATAATCTTTATCAAGACCCGCCATGATTTTCAGGAGAGAAGACTTCCCGGAGCCATTTAAACCGAGGATTCCGATCTTTGCCCCATAGTAAAAAGACAAAAAGATGTCTTTTAAAATATGTCGCTTAGGAGGAACAACTTTTCCTACGCGATTCATCGTCATAATATAATTTGCCATCGTCCCGCTTATTTGTATTGAAAGAAACGTATTTTAAATCCATTTCGGGTGATTGTCATCGTATGTGATTTTGGGAGTGGAAACATGGTATAGTTCCGCTCCTTTTAAAAGTGAAATCGCTCTACCCTCATGAACTCAAGCCCGCTCATTATTTTTACCGTGTCCTTAATCGCGATTTTAAATCCTATTGGTAATTCAGCGATTTTTCTGAGCTTAGCGGGATCTCGGCCACGCAGTGAACAAATCCATATTTCCATCACCTGTGCATTGACAGTTGCCATCGTCTTATTGCTCTCCATTTGGTTTGGGAGTGAGATTTTGCATTTTTTTGGTTTAAGTGTCGCATCCATTCAAGGAGCAGGGGGTTTAATCGTCCTGTTAATTGGTCTATCCATGGTGCAAGGGGCCACCAATCCGCCCCAACTTACAAATGGTCAGGAAAGCGTGACCCCATCCATCGGCGTGGTGCCTTTGGGAATTCCTCTCTTCACAGGCCCCGGTGCCATTGCGCTCATCATCGCTCAAACGCAATATGCTGATTGGCAATATCGTTTGATTAGTTCCGGCATTTCGCTTGCCATCGCGGTATTTGTATTCCTCGTCTTATTGGCCTCACCCGCCTTGGGACGCATCCTCAGAGAATCCGGCATGAAAGTCGTCACGCGCATTATGGGCCTCATCTTAACCGCCATTGCGTTTCAAATGCTGGCCGCCGCGTTAATCCAACTGTTGCCCGGTCTCGCGTGATGTATACAGAGACCACGCTTAAATCCTTTATCTTTTCGCAACTCAAGCCTTTCAAGCTTCATATGGCGGTGTTTGGGGTGATTGGTTTACTCTGGTCAATCGATCTCTCTTTTGCGCCTTATTTAATCAAAATGATGTTAGATCGGATGACGACTTCTCCGCCCAATCAAATCATTCATGCCATTGGTTGGATTGTGGCGATTTATCTTGTCCTCGGTTTTGTGATGGCTTGTTTTTATCGGCTCTGGCAGGTGACAAGGCGATCGATGATTCCACGCCTCAAAGCCGGTGCATCCAACTACTTAACGCAACTATTAATAATGTAACGTCGTTGTTATAATTGTTACCTCTAAATTAAGAGGAGAAGTAGTTGTGAAATTAACAGATAAAGAAAGATGTAAAATTGAGGTTTTGCATCAGTCGGGGATGAACGCTGCAAATATAGGTATGCAGCTTGGTCGGCATAAAAGTACGATA
>JBMDXV010000024.1:0-11970 GCA_048594525.1 Gammaproteobacteria bacterium
GCTTATTTTTTGTAGGATCAGAGGTTATCTGTCAACGTGCCGGAAGCATGGCGTAAATGTTGCTGAAGCATTGAAGATATTATTTGAAGGCAAATTGCCAGAATTTGCTTATAAACCCTAATTACGCGCTGAATAGTTACGAAAAACTTTAAAAATATTTTGACTATGCGGATTTGCATTGCCGTAGGGTTTAAACTAAGCTAGTGAATAGGATTTTAAGCAATACATTTTTGAGGAGAGTGCTATGTTAAAATGGGCCGCTGTCTTTTTTGTGATTTCACTCATCGCCGCAGTCTTTGGTTTTACGGATGTTTCTGCGGCTGCAAGTGGGGTCGCTAAAGTTTTATTTTTTATCTTTCTCGTTGGCTTTGTTATCACGTTGGTGCTCGGGATATTTGTGGCCAAAAAGGTAGTCAAGTAAATCCATTAGTTGGTAATAATATTTTTAATTTCCGCCTGCCAGGCCGCCGCAAACTTTTCATACGTGAAGTGGTCGAGGTAGGTGTTTCTAGCAGATTCAGCCATTAAAGCGAGACAGTTCGGATCATCGATGATGCTTTTTAATACCTCCGCTATCCCTTGTAAGTTTTCAATGTCTACCACAAAGCCGTTTTTGCCGTTTTCGACGTAGTGAGATGCGCCCACTGTTTTCGCAACAATGGTGGGCTTGCCGAGCATCCAGCTTTCGATGCAGACAATGGAAAAAGGCTCATCCCGAGACAAACAAATCATGGCATCTGACGCATTCAGCTTTTCAATCACTTGTGCATGGTTTGCAGGCCCGCGGTGTTTCACACAGTCAAGTGTTTTCATGGCTTGCTGTAATGCTTTAAAAAAATCTAGCCCGTGAATTCCTCCGAGTAAATTAAATTCAGCACGATGTTGATATGATTTAGGAAGCAATTTAATCGCGCTGATCAGTAAGTCCTGGCCTTTTCGCGGGCACAAGGCACCGACCAGGGTAAAAACCACTTTGTTTTTGGAAGGCGCTTCTATGTCCAATGCATCATTCTTTTCATCCGGAATCCCCAATGGGATGATTTTGATCTCAGGATAATAAGGCTTCACACGCGCCTTTACGTATTCCGAAACGGTATAGACATGTTGACAGCCTTGCAAGCAGGCTTGGTAGGGCTTATTTCTTTCGAGATAGGTTTGCATGTCTTGCCCTTCATGAATCCACCATAACACCAGGGTTTCTTGATACAGCGCGTTGACAAAAGGAGCGGCGCAAATTGTGTTGGCAATGACGAGGTCAAAGTCTCTTGCAAATTGTTGTGCCGTGGCGTGCTGTTCCGTAAATAAGGAATGATCAATCACAACCGGGATGTCCATTATGGCAAACAAGCGCTGTAACGGCCCTGTAATCGGCGAAATCAACGTGAGTGCATACTCTTGATGCAAGGCCCGCGCGAGCAAATATAAAGCCCGTGGTGCACCCGTATTACTGAGCTCATGCGAGACCAACAAAATACAAGGGCGGTTTGATTTAAAGCGAGGACGATTGCTGGCCTCAATGTGGAACCCTTGAGGGTCCTGCAGGCGTAGTAAAGCATGCATATTTTCTGTCACGTAAGGATCATGTGCCATATAAGCTCCCCAGCGTGCCATGCAATAGATGACACTTTTATCCTGCTTACGATTACGCCAGGAGTGATTACCCACATGCCACAAGGTGGCATAGGGCGTATACACACAACGCAAACCCCGCTCACGGATTTTGAAACTCAGGTCAAGGTCTGAATGCCGGGCGGGTGTGTTGACCACATCAAAGCCACCGATTTCATCAAATAGAGGTTTCCGCAGTGCCACACAGGCGCCTGATAAAATCCCTGTATTGCTGACTAAGTCTGAATAATGGGTGTAATAATCCTGATCGGTGAGCGGAATATGCACTGTGGCTGTAAAATCATATTCCCGGACGCCGTTATACATGCCCGCATACTGAATTCTTTTGTCCAAATACAAAAGCTTGGGGGACACACCGCCAACGCCTTCCACATATAAATATTCAATCAAGTTTTTGAGCCAATTGTTTTCAATTGGGAAGACATCATCATTATAAAAAACCAAAATTTCACCCGTCGCATGGCCTGCACCGACATTGCACTTATCAGAAAAATTATAAGGACGGTCATAGGTACAAAACTTTAAGCGCGGCTCAGCAGAAAGCATTGCGTCTAGTTCTTGCGCCAAGGCTGTTTTGGTGACCACCAAGACTTCATAATCAGGATAATCAGTTGCGGCAAATAGTGCGTCTACCGCAGATTTGATATGGTCCAGGTTATCGCTGGGAATGATAATAGAAACTTTATCGGCATAGGGAAGGTTTAATTTTAAGCGATTGGCATAGGGCAGGGCCAATACTTCGGCAGATAAGCCTCGTCGACGAGCCGCATCCCGCAAAGCCGCAAGATTAGAAATCCGCGCAAAATCTTTTCCTCCTGCTGCTGCAGAGCCTTCAATGCTGCGCCATAGATACAAGACTCTATCGACATGGGCAATGGCTTGTGTGATTTCCGTCACTCGTAAAGCGAGGTCATAATCTTGAGAAAAGTCATATTCTGAGCGGAAGCGACCCAGCTCATCTACTCTGCTTTTTCGGTAGACGCTGAGGTGTCCGGTATACATGCTGTTTAATAAAAACTCAGGACTCCAATCCGGCTTCAATATAAAAAAAGAAGTTCGGCCCTTTTCATCGACTTTACACTCGTTGGAATAGAGATAATCCAGGTCAGGGTCTTGATTCAAACGTGCGGCGATCCAAAACAAAGCATCCGGCGTCAGTTCATCATCGTGATCGAGTAAGGCAATAAATTCGCCGCTTGCAAGGTCCAGCGCGCGATTTGAGGCCTTTGAAATCCCGCCATTTTCCTGTAAGACTTCACAGATAATTCGGTGATCCTGCTTGGCGCATTTTGAAAGATAGGCTGTGAGGGCGGGATCATGTGAGGCATCATCCACAATACACAATTGCCAATGCGGATAAACTTGATTCTGAACGGATTCAATGCATTTTTTTAGCCACTTAAGGGGGGTTTTATAGGTCGGTAAAATAAGGGAAACAAGCGGCTGGTATTGTAATGTTTGTGCATCAGCGCTTAAATCGGCATACTCGCTTTGTTCTCTCTCAAATAGGAGTCGCCCAAATTCTTGCCGGGTTGAATAGCTTTGACGGTTACGAATGAAGGCGAGCATTTCCCCTTTCAATGCATTGAGCCCCTCGTTTTTAAAAATACGCATAAACCGGATAAGATGCGCAGGCTTGTAGCATAAACGCACGATCACTCTGCTTAAAATGCAAATGTTTTTGAGCATTTTCTTTAACATGGGTGACACTCCTGTTGATAAACACGTTTTATTCGGGGGGGGAATGCAAGTCCATAATCATTCCGTTTCAATGTTAAATTAGGATTGTAAAAAGGATCATTTTCAATGACGCGCGCGCCCCACTTCTCTTTGAAAGCAGCACTTTCACGCAATGTTCGTGCGAGCTTTTCGCCCTTAATGTCTTCTCCCCGGGTTGCGGATTCTTTGTGATAGAGTTCAGCATAAGGCGTCCAAACGATGTGGTACCCCAGCGCGCGTACTTTTAAACACAAATCCGTATCATTAAATGTGATGGGAAATAAAACCGCATCAAGGCCCCCGACTTTTTCATATAGGTCTTTTCTGATCATAAGGCAGGCCGCCGTGACCGCAGAAAAACACCGTCGCATTTTAAGCTGAGAAAAATATCCCGACGCAGACGCTGCAAGGCCTGTTTCAATATGAAAAGCCGTTCCTTGAATCCCGAGCACAACCCCCGCGTGCTGGACCGTATGGTTGGGATAGTATAGTTTAGCGCCGACAATTCCCACATCCTTTTGTAAAATGAGTCCCAGCATTTCATGAAGCCAGCCTGTGCGAATGGCTTCTACATCATCATTCATGAGGAGTAAAATCTCGCCCTTCGCCTCCTCTGCAGCAAAATTATTGAGGGCTGAATAATTGAAAGGTTTAGGGTAATCCAATACCCGCACGCGCGCATCCTGTTCCAAGGATTTTAGATAAGCGAGCATTTCAGGTTTTTCACTGTGATTATTGATGATGAGGACCTCACACCTTAAGTTCTCTATCGTGTTAAAGAGGCTCTCGATGCAAGGCTTTAATAAATCAAGCCGATCTTTTGTCGGAATAAGGATCGAGATCAGGGGAGGGTTAAGCGGAAGACTAAAGGGCATTCCATGCCTCTGAAGTTGGTCCAAGGAGGGACGGCGCGCATGACATAAAATGAGGGGAACATGCTTTACTTTAATCGAATTCGCCCGTAACGCATTCGCATCATTCTGCGCTTGTTCCATGAGGGTTTTTCGAATGACAAAAAAGGGCCGCAAATAGTTTTTTTCGAGGATCAAATAAGGGTCCCAATCCGTTTTAAAATAAGGGCTGTGGCGAATACCTTTTGCACTAATCTCATCGGCATCACTGTAAATCAGGTCCAGTGTCGGGTCTTCCCGAAGCACTTTTGCAACCTGGTATAAGGCATCTTCCGTCAGGATAGCGTCCCGATCGACACAGGCAACCCATTCAGCTTGTACGCTTTCAATGCTTGACGCAATCTCCCAGTGTGAATAAATCTGCTGGTTCATAGCCTCTCGATGAAGAGGGTCTTCTGACATCACGGAAATGAAAGGAGGGTTGTCCCACTGACGGATTTCCTCTCTCATTTTTTGGATGTCTGTTGGTTTTAGTCGATCGTACAGCCCAATCCAAAGTTGATAAGCCATCGGTCCCACACCATAGTGGAAGCGCGATTCTATTTTTCTAATGATACGACGCGCTTTAAAAGGGATGATTTTTTTTAAAAGATTTTTTAACACAGTCACTCTGAATGGGTAATAGATTGATACTCCGCGAGGAGGGGGCCAATCGGTCCAAAAGCTTTAATCTTGCCATGGTTCAGCCATAATATTTTATTGCAAAACTCTCTCAAGTGTTGAACCTCATGGGTGGAGAGTACAATGATATCGGCGTTGTGAATATAGTGTTGCATGCGCTGTTTGGCTTTTTCCATAAAGCTCGCGTCGCCCACATTCACCACCTCATCCAAGAGAAGAATTTCGGAGGGCGTACTCGTAATAATCCCAAAGGCCAAGCGAACTTTCATTCCTGAAGAATAAGTTTTAATCGGCATTTTCATGAACTCACCTAATTCTGCAAAGGCTTCAATATCAGGAATCAACGCTCGCACTTCGCGATGCGATAAGCCCAGTATGAGGCCTCTCAACATGATGTTTTCATATCCTGTCGATTCAGGATCCATTCCCATCATAATATCAAACAAACAGTTTGAACGGCCTTCTACCCTGATTTTACCGCTGGAGGGCTCGTAAATTTCTGCAAGCACTTTTAATAAAGTGGTCTTTCCTGCGCCATTATGACCCACCAACCCTAAGCGATCGCCAGACTGGAGGTCGAGGTTGATGTCAGTCAGCGCGTCGACCGTGATCGTGCTATGCTTGGTAGATAACGCGCCCCCAGTTGCAATATTAATCATGCCACTTTTAAAAGACCGGCTATTTGTGCCATACACCGGGTAGCTTAAAGATAAGTTTTCGAGCAGCATTCGTGCCATGGTCAATCTACCCAAAACGGAATACGCGCACGTACCCGTGAAAACACAAGAAAAGTAAAAACCATTCCAAAGCCTGCTGCACCAATATTATACATCCAGGTATGCAAGGAAGGAGGCGTACCGAGAAGCGGATTGCGAATTGCGCCCAAAAAATAGACGAGCGGATTCAATTTCATAATGAAAGAATGTGGATTGAGGAGTTTCGGCATCCAGGAAATAGGTGTAATAAAAAAAGCGATCTGTACACAACTCGCGACAAGTGGAATCACATCCCGAAAGCGGGCACTCAAGAGCACGACCAGCATAGAAATCCAATACATATTAATGAGTAAGAGCAAAAAACCAGGGATGGCGAGTAACGCTACCCAGCCTGGGTTATGCCGAAAATAAATCATCACCAAAACATACACCACAAAATTGTGTGCTAAGAAAATGACATGCCGGGAAATGTGTTTGAATACATATAAATTAAAAGGCAGGCGCACTTGTTTGATAAAGGTGGCATTGCTTTGAGAGACTCCGGTTGCTTCGTTAATACAGTTTGAAATAAACATCCAAAATAAAAACCCAGCGGTAAAAAACGGAATGTATTCACTTAAGCCTTGATGAAAAAGTCGGCTGAATACAGCGCCCATCGCTAAAATAAAAATCAACATCGACAGACTGATCCACCACGGCCCAATGATAGAGCGTCGATAACGCTGCTTCACTTCGGCCCAGCTTAAGTGAAGCCAGATGCGATAGTGTAATAGCGTTTCTAAAAAATCACGGAAGGCCAACTGAATTTTTCGCAAATATAAATCGTCCCTATAAAATTGGATGCTTATCTTACTAGACCGCTTTCGTCGATTCAATCATACTATTCAAAAGGAAGGAGAAAGATGTCAAATATTCATTTAGAGCCCACTTGGAAAGCGCGCCTGGCGCCTGAGTTTGATCTGCCCTATATGCAAGGTTTAAAAGCTTTTTTGCAAGCTGAAAAAGCTTGCGGTAAAGTAATCTATCCCAAGGGCTCCCACATTTTTGCTGCCTTAAACCATACGCCGTTTGATCGTGTGAAAGTCGTCATTTTAGGTCAAGACCCTTATCATGGCCCGAATCAAGCCCATGGATTATGTTTTTCCGTGCAAAAAGGCGTGGCGATTCCGCCTTCCCTCAAAAACATTTACCGTGAACTTCAATCGGACATCGGGTTTATTCCGCCTTCGCATGGTTGTCTGACAGAATGGGCAGATCGGGGTGTACTCCTCTTGAACAGCGTCTTAACCGTTGAGCGAAATAAGCCTGGAAGTCATCAAGCCCAAGGCTGGGAGCAATTTACAGACCGCATTATTACGCTTTTAAATGCTGAAAAAGAAAACCTCGTATTCATGTTATGGGGCAGCTATGCGAAGAAAAAAGGAGCATTTATCGAACGGAGCCGTCACTTGGTCTTAGAAGCTGCCCATCCTTCTCCTTTTTCAGTGCAAGGCTTTTTAGGCTGCAAACACTTTTCTGAAGCAAATGTCTATTTACAGAAAAATAACTTAAATAAAATAGAATGGTTTATCTCTCCTTGAGTTTAAGACACAGGATCAGAGACATTTTTAATCGCATAGTGAATCCGATCATAAATTTCTTTACGATAAATATCAATGGCCGCTGGCGCTTCTATCCCAATACGTACCTGGCTTCCCTGCACATCCACTACTTTGACCATAATATCATCATTGATAATGATAGATTCTCCGATCTTGCGCGTGAGTATTAACATTTTTTTATCTCCTTTAGCCCAATAAAACTATTACTTCAATCGAAAACTCACTAAAATTTCGTCTTAATTATGACATTTATTTATATTTAATGCAACGTGCTATTAACTTATATTATAAAAATTAATAAGAAATTTAGTGTGTGTTAATGTAATGATAATCTAATGATAATTAACTTGTTTTGTTTTAAATTTATGAATAAAATTAAAATTATTTCAGGGTGAGGATTAGAATTATTATCTTAAGGATATTTTTTCTATTAGATGATGTCACCCAGCGTCCTACCGAAGAGTCATATCATTGTCTTAAACATCCCGCTTGAATCGTTGCAGGCGCATAGCGCCAGGGCGAATTGATAGTCCCATGCCCAAAAAAAACACCGCGAAAAACAGGGATTTTTAATTCCATGGCGAAACGCTTTAAGACACGTTCATTTTGGGCAACTTCTTTGGCATTGCTTTCAAAAGTGAAATCACCAAAAATAAGGGCTTGTGCGTGATCAAACACACCAGCCTGATTTAAATGTACGAGGCTGCGATCAATGCGATAAGCCAGTTCATTTAAATCTTCGAGCAGGAGTATTTTGTTATCAGATTGAATCTGCCAAAATGTCCCGAGGCTGCATTCTGTTAATTTAAGGTTTCCGCCTGTGAGCACGCCGTCAATTTCGGCATGTTCAGCCGCTGGGTTGAGAGGAGTCAAAGGATAAGCGAAAGGAAGCTTCCGATTGTTTAGCCAGGCAATCGTGAGGGCAAGACTTTGAGCATCAAGTTCTTCAGGCTCTGCGATCTGACGCGCGCTGGGACCGTGCACGGTTTCCCATCCCCACGCTTGCGTTAAAAATAGGTGCAAGGCTGTAATATCGCTAAATCCCATCAAATGTTTCTTCCGCTTGGGCGGAGCGAGATCCTTTAACCCAGGTAAAAGTCGCGTCGCCCCACACCCGCCTCGAACCGCCCAGATGAACGCTGAGTCTTCCGCATATAAGGCTTCTTTCAATAAACGAAGGCGTATGCCATCAGAGTGCGCTGAAAGCAAGTCCTCGCCCAGCATTTCTGGAGGAATTCGCGCTGTGAATCCAAGTCGAGACAAGGCCTCAGCGAGCCTCGGCAAAGATTCAGGGTTCACTTTGCCTGAAGGCGCAATGATATCGATCACATCAGGCATATTTATCTCTTTTATTTTAGGGTTTTCGGGTCAATAAAACTTCATACACAGGCCAGCTTGCTTCATACTTTCCTGCAGCAATATAACAAGTATTATTAAATACCTTGCCTACAAAATATTGGGCATTGATTTGAACGCGGCAAATATAGACGTTGCTGCCGTTTTCCTGCCCGCCAATAATCGCAAGTGCATTATAAAGCGGCGTTGGAGCATTACTGGGCGCAGCGGGGGCAGAAGACTCAGCGCCGAACTCGGCTTTTGGCGTGGCCACGCTCAGTGTATTCAAGGCATAAACCGGTTCAGCCCGATTGGATTTAATATATTCGCCGCTGATCCAATATCCTGCAACATTGCTTGTAAGTACGCTATATTGGGGCACGAGATACGCTTGACCCCCAAACGTAATGACACAGCCCTTCGTGGTAACGATTCCGGGATCGATCACACTATTCCCATTTCCGCCATAATAGCCGCTGCCATTTGAATACGAGGCCTGACAAATCTGAACGGGGCTCCCCTTATTGCTTGCTGCGACAAAAGTGTTTGCAGGCAGGGCATTGTCCGAAACATCTACCCATTTGAATTGAGACAAATCAGGATTTCCATATTGCTCAATTTGCACTTGCAATGTTTTTAATTGCGCGGTCACTCCGTCCAAATTCTGATTCGCAGATTGAATGGTTTGCTTTGCACCATCAACTTGTTGTTGCAGTTGCGTCATTTGATTTTGTAAGAGGCTGAGCGCAGGCGTCGTCACGACCGAATCTGCAAAAACCGATGCTGGCACCGCCAGGGCAAGTATTAAAAATTGTTTTTTCATATTTATCCGATTCGCTTTATAAAGGCAAAATAAGATACTATAGCACTCCTTTAAAAGCAAACGAGACGTTTAATTTGCAGGATTTTGCCGCACTCATCCTGGCCTGGTTTCAGCATGCAGGCCGCAAAACCTTACCTTGGCAACAAGTGCTTGAACCGTATCCTGTTTGGATTTCTGAAATCATGCTCCAGCAGACGCAGGTGAAAACAGTGATCCCTTATTTTACAAGGTTTATGGAGCGCTTTCCGAATCTTGAAGCACTGGCCCAAGCGCCTGTGGATGACGTCTTAAAATACTGTGCAGGCCTCGGCTATTATGCAAGAGCGCGCAATCTTCATAAAATGGCATACATTTTAGTCACTGAATATGGGGGTAAATTTCCGCGGGAGCTTGACGCTTTACAGAAACTGCCGGGGCTCGGCCGTTCCACTGCAAGCGCCATCCTAGCCATTTGTCATGGCAAAGCTTTGCCTATTTTAGATGGAAATGTAAAACGTGTGTTAACGCGTTACCTCGGTATTTCGGGCTATCCGGGCGATAAAAAGATTGAAGCCAGGCTCTGGCAAGAAGCCGAACGCCTCTTGCCTCCGACAGATATTCCTGCTTATACCCAAGCCATCATGGATGTGGGGGCCTTAATCTGTACCTCCAAACATCCCGCCTGTTTATTATGTCCCGTCCAAGCGAATTGTGTTGCATTACGCGAAGGGCAGGTGGAAATACTCCCCACACCTAAACCCAAAACACACTATCCCACTAAAAAAGCCTATTTCCTGATCCTGACTGATGGCCAACACCTTCATCTCGAAAAGCGCCCGAGTCCCGGCATCTGGGGTGGTCTCTCGTGTTTGCCAGAGCTTGAAACGCTGGACACGATCCCCTTTAAAGAATACACACTGTTGGCGGAACGCACCCATCTTTTCACGCATTACCGACTGATCTTCACGCCCGTCCTCGTGCACGTTCAGGCTTTACAAGCAGGTATACCGATTAAAGCTCTCGCCGATTATGGCCTGCCTGCACCGATCAAACTTTTGCTCGAAGCGGTGTTTGGGGATTATCCGGCTTGCTGTCAACTCCTTGATCCAGGATAATAGCTTTCTTTTTTAAAAAAGTGCATTATGATTTATTGTCACAAACTCCGACAAGAACTTCCTCCTCTTGACTTTAAGCCTTATCCCGGGCCATTTGGTGATCGTATTGTAAATGAAATTTCAGCCGAGGCGTGGCAAAGGTGGCTTGCGCATCAAACCACTTTAATCAATGAATATCGTTTAAACTTACTCGAACCGGAAGCGCGCCAATTTCTGCGCTTAGAAATGGAAAAATTTTTATTTGGCGAAGGCTCCGCAAAGCCTCAAGGATTTACGCAAGGATGAGTGCAATGCCTGAAATTACGGAAGCTCCGGACCTTCCGCCTCCACCGAAACGAAAGTCTTTTTTCAGTTTTAAAAAGATGCTTGTGACGCTGGGCGTGCTGATTGCCCTATTCGCATTAGTCTGGGGCGGTTTATTTGCTTATTTTGATTACACCAATCAGTTTCCGATTAAATCCGTTAAAGTGATCGGGCTGTATCAATTTGTGAATGAAACACAAATCGAGCATTCTCTCAACCCTTTTTTACGAGGAAAGGGGCTATTTTCTTTTTCTGAAACTGATGCCACCGCAGCGCTTGCAGAGATTCCGGGCGTCGCCAGCGTATCAATCTGGCGGATTCCTCCTTCAAAACTGAAAGTCATTATTCGGGAACGCTCAGCTGTGGCACGGTTTGGGGATAATCAACTTTTTTCCAGTGATGGCGTGCCTTTTAATACAAGTAATCCCACCGCTGCCGTTGCACAATTGCCGCTTTTAAAAGGGAATCCTGCTTATGCCAAACAAATGCTGGAAATGCTGCAAAGCGTGCAGCCCATTTTTGCTTCGATTAATACTTCGGTCAGCGGGCTCGGGCTTGCAGATAATGGAGACTGGAGCATTCAAATCAATAATCAAACCTGGATTATGCTGGGGAAAAATGATTTGCCGGATCGCGTACAAAATTTTATCATGGCCTATCCCGCCTTAATAAAAGCAGCCCCACCAGGCGCAAGCTTGTCGTATGTAGATTTGCGTTATGCCCACGGCTTTAGCGCGGGGTGGGCGGGGGCGACTCCGTCTGCTTCATGAGCTGCCATACAGCGCCTTTTGGATTGGGTGTGAATAAAAGTGCGGTCAGGTCGCAAAGCATGCAGATGTAGCATATAGGGGGGCTAAGCGCCAACCTCAGAAATTTTTGATTGCTCTATTTCTGCCCATTTTTCGAGGTTTTCAGGATCGGCCTCAAGAATTAATTTTTGAATGATTTCGTCTATATCAATGGCGTTCGCAATAGAAAATACGAAATGTCCATGAAAATGAATATGCCGCCAAGCCACGGGAGAGACTTTTTTCAGTAAATTGATCGCTTTGTTATTGCCTGCGGCTTGATATTTTTCATATACCCAAGTTTGACAACAACAATATTATTAAATATTAAAATATAATATTTTAAGCTAAAAATTAATCCGAAATAGAAATAAATAATTGATTACTGTAATAGTCAATTTTAAAAAATAATTTGTGCGGACATAATATT
>JBMDXV010000025.1:0-13162 GCA_048594525.1 Gammaproteobacteria bacterium
AATATTATGTCCGCACAAATTATTTTTTAAAATTGACTATTACAGTAATCAATTATTTATTTCTATTTCGGATTAATTTTTAGCTTAAAATATTATATTTTAATATTTAATAATATTGTTGTTGTCAAACTTGGGTATAGAAAGGATAAACGTGAGTTTGATAAACACATTGCAAAAGCCCAGGAACTCATTCTGCGTCAAGAGCCAGGACGCAGGGCTAAATTTATTAAAAAATCAAATGAGGCTAAAAAGCCTTATCTCTTTGATGAGCATCTCAAACAAAAAACAGAGCAATTGCTGGGGATCAAGGGATATTGCACCAATATCGATAAAGAGAGCCCTTCTAATCAAGAGATCATTGCTTACTATCATGACCTTTGGCATGTAGAACAGGCTTTCCGGATGTCCAAGAGTGATTTCAAAGCCAGACTGATCTTCCATCATACGCATGATGCCATTCGCGCGCATGTCTTAATTTGTTTCATGGCCCTTATGATGGCAAAGTTTTTGGAGATCAAAACCAGTCTCTCACTGCGGCGTATAAGAGATATCCTTTGGAGTGTACACGAAGCCCATATTCAAGACGCACTGACAGGTGAAACCATCATATTAAAAACAAACTTGAAGGAGTATCACGAAAGTGGCCTTCACAAAATCCTAATACCGCACTAATTGGCACAAGTCAGGCGCAATCCCTCTAAATCGTCAGTATTCTTCGCACTTCCAATATGTTTAGCAGTCCGCGTCTTATGGCCTTCATACCACACCACTTGCACTGCCTTGCTTCCAGAGGCGGTGCGGGTTGTTCTGATTCGATACTGCGGCATTTCTTTATTCTATGCAACTTCTATTGCTTATATCTTACTCCTTAGTAGGTATGTTCGCATCAAAAATACGCTGCAAACCCCTTAAATACTAGAGGGTAGTCTCTCTTTTTTAAAAAATCTGAAAGTCAGGAGAATTCATTTGTTACTAAACCGGACAATTCTACTTGTTGCTAACAGGCTGCACTCTCATACAATTAGACAGACCTATACCACCAGGCTATTATCTTGTTGTGAAATCAGATTAGTATAGAGCCCATTTCTGAAAGTAGTCGCATTACTACAAATGCTTTTTTCGCTATTTTGCTTTTTTTCTATCGCTTTTGCAACAACGCCAACTATCAAAAATCCTGCTGAAGCAATACTACAAATTACCCCTACAGGAATAGCGAATATCGTTGCATGACAAACTAAAGAAGCAACAGCCATGGCTACAGTAAGGATGGCACAGACACTTGCTACTTTGCCGATAACGGTTGTTTTATGAACAACAGAATGTGTCATAAGGGGCTCTTGTTTCTGGATGTTCTCCGGCATATGAGGAGCAACGCTACCTTTTTCTAGAACCCCCTCTTGTGAATTGCTCGTAATTTTTTCTACACCGCCCGTTATTTTTGTTTCAGGAGAGGCAATCTCTTGAGCCGTTAAAGAGCTGCCACGAAAGATCTGTTCTCCAAACATTTTGCTTAGCCCAAAATCACTGGAGGCCTCAAGTTTTTTGTTTTGAGCTGCGGCCGTAACGTGGTGGATAACAGAAGCCGCTGCCCCTTGCATTGCCTTCTTTAAATGTTTGTTTTTGATCTTATCTATGCTATTCCAAGAATCAAAAGCATCGATGATCCCCTTAATAAATTGGGTTTTTTTTGCAAGACCTGTAAGGAAAGAAGAATCATCAGTGGCATGCAGTCTCCAGATAGGATGGTTTTGATTTGGTACCTTCTTTAATTTTGGCTGAATGATGGCTCCAAAAGCATCTCCCTTTCTTGAAGACATACCATGATAATGGCATAGAGAATCCGTAATTTCTCCCAGTACATCGCTTGTCCAGTTCTGAATCTTGTTCAGATCAGTGTTTTCGAGATCCGTGCCTGTAAACGTGCAGTATTTATCAAAAAGCGCTTGAGCAGGCAAGGTTTCAACATCTTTTTTAAATGCTATCATTAAGTCACGTTTGCGAGCATTATCATTATCGTTAGGATAAATCGCATCTAAAATGATGAGGAGTTGATCATCACTCAGAGGGTCCAAAATTTTGGAAAACAAAGTACTATATTCTGAGCTTTTTATAAAACGCTCTAAAGAACGGCTAAGGGAATTACGAATTTCACCCGAATTTAAATTGTGTTTAATGTTTTTAACGATGTTTTCGCCCTCTTTAAAAAAGGTATCCGATTCGTCTATTGCTAAATCGTTCTTTTCTTGATCTGTTAAAATACCTGCTTCCAAGCCATTAATCAGAAGTGATACTATTTCAGCGTTATCAAGTACTTTTTGTGAATCTATCTCGTTAAAAATAGTGTGGTTAAAGTTAAAATTATTTTTATATTTTAAGAATATAGCCGCGTGTTTTGGATGCAAAGAAAAAACAATTGTTTCTAAGTTTTCTTTTACAAAATTATTAAATAAAAGAGTGCTATCTTCTTCTTTTTTCTCACTTTCTCCAGTAAGTATATTTTGTAAGCTTTGAAGAAGTTTGTCTTTTTTTTCAGTGAAAGAAGCTGCGGCTTTTTCTGGACTTTTTAAGTTCAGTTCGATTTTATTTTCTTCGATATAAGAATTAATTTTTTTATCTTTTTTGATGACTTCAAAAAAAACTGAAATATAGTCCGCTTCGTTCTTTATCTCTAAGCCATTTGCATATTGCAAGATAAGTTCAACCCAATCTTTTTCCTGAAGTAAATCAAATAGTTTAACTTGCTGTTCAAGGGTGCCTAAATATTTTAAGGCCTTTACCGCAAGCCCCTCCTTTACAAACCTATTTATCTTTTCACAAGCTTCTTTTTCTAGCAATGACGGGTTTAAATGATTGACAATATAACTCATCGTTTTTTCAGTCGTTTCCTTAATCACATCTTTTAATCGTTTTGCAGCTAAAGAAGTCACTATTATTTCTTTAAAATTGTATTTCTGAATAATATGAATGTAGGTTCGCTCACGTTTTACGTCCTCTGTTTTTGCTATTTTTTTACATTCTTCATTGAATGCCTTTTTTGAAGATGATGTGACATGGTTATACCAGACCCGCGAAACTGTATTGACTATATTAGAAATCACACGGGCTGCGAAAGGTAGTTCATAACTGCGGTCTAATGCTTTTGCGCTCATGTGAAGTGCTTGATGCACGTCCTCCAAAACGCCGCAAAATTCCGCTTTCGCCTTTTTAAAGTTGTGATGATTTTCTTCATATATTTTATTGAACTCACGCAGTAAAATTTCACGCGTTTTTTCTTGCAATTGAATAGGGTCAACCGCGCCATACGGATCTGTCGCCGTTTCGAGCCAGGATTGGATTTCGGCAGCGATTTTCTTTCCTAATGAACGCGTTACTTTTTTATGCTTATTTTCTCGGGCTTTAAATAAATCACCAAAATAATTTTCTTTCTCTAATAAGTCAGGTGAAAATGCCATGGATACACCTTCATCTTCAACCAACATAAAATAAGGCTGTTGGGCTGGGTTTAAGCCGCGATTACGGCCCACTGCCTGGATAATCTGATCGGGATTATTCATGTCGTCGTCCTGATCCAATAATACTGCGACGTGGTTCAGGTTAGGATCATTAAATCCAGTTGTACGCTCACTTGTGATATACGTGCCGATAAAGCCTCTTTTAAAAAGCGTGTCAACCATTGAAGGGGTGAGATCATCCGGGCAATATTTTGGACTGTACACTTTTTGAGTTGTCTCAGCATCAAGTGCTTCAATCGTACTTAATTTATGTTTCATAGGCGCTTCTTTCGCAGGCGCGTAGTCTGCCAAAACAGGTGTTTCCATGCTCAAGTTATAAAAAGGTTTATTATCTTGGATAGGCGTAGCTGTACCGCTCAACCCTGACATCAAATATACTGTTTTAAACTGATCCATTAAGTGGCAACAATTAGGGCTAAATGAAAATGCCCCATGAATTTTTCGATCAAGCTGCCAGTTGTCGACGATGCATTCCTTTATCTCCTCATTACCTTGTGCTTTTAACTTTTTGATGACTTCGAGCATTGCAGAAGCAATCCTATCCGTGATAGATTCGGGAAGTTTCATATTTTCTAAATATTTTTTCAGGTTTAATTTGAGTGCCTGATCATCAACAGGAAGCCTCCCTAATTTTTCCTCAATCATACGCATTAATCCTGGTAAATCTTGAAAACGCTTTTGATCTAAACTAACACTACTTAAACCCGTTAAAAACTCAAGGGTATTTTCGATTATTCCATGCAAAACACGAAACTTTACATAATCACTTGTTTCACCTAAATCAATGTGAGCGTCGACAATTCGATTAATTGACTCACTTTCCATATCGGGATATTGCTCTTTTAAATAATTAACAAAAGCTTGCCGTCTAAAACTCTTCTTGGATTCGCTGTAACCTGTGAAATTCTGAGCATCGAGATTCTCAAATCAAAATAAATTATAAACGGCTCTTCTATCAATAAGATTACCATTTTTATAAGCATAATTTTCACCATTTAAAGCACCGCCAATATTCACGACCGGGTCATGTTTTTTGGTTAAAATAAGGGCTTTATCGCCTACCGGACAATGAGTATTCCAGCGTAGCATTCGCTTTATGTCTTTATCATTTGGTTTTTCTGATCCGGTCTTCTTTTCAAAATAAAATGGGTCCGTTTTTTTACGAAAATGAACCGCTATCTCAGTTTCATTCACATAGGTATGTGCTGAGCTGATCCTTAATTCCTCAATTGCTCCCACAAATTTTAGAACCAACTTTTCAACAAGATTTTTGCCTTTTAAAGAAGGACGCTTCGCTTTGGCGCTCACTGAAATAGCGGGTTTAACAATTTTTAACTCTTCTTTTTGTTTTTTTGAAAGGCTGGCAACTGGTTTATTTCCGCAAATCGCATAAGCGGTTTTCGAAGGTGTAGCACTTAAAAAGAGAGCCGGGATCTTTTTCGCTAACAACTTAATTCTTTCTTTGAAAAGTTCTATTCTCATAGGGTCGTGTTCTTCATCAAAACACAAGAACAAGTTTCCTTTCCCATTTGCACTTATCTTTTTATTTAAATCGGACCAAAAATCACCTAGTAATTTTTTATAAGTTGTGATGGTAAAAAATGGCTTTCCCTCTTCCTGTGAAAGGTCATTTTCTTTAATTGCAGCGACCACCTCTTGCGGCAACAATCTCCCAAAATCTGCTTTTAATTGTGTAACCAAATTATCTTGCGGTACAGCAAAAGCACAACTGCAATCTGAAAGGTACGTAATTAAAAACCATAGGGCTTGAGTATAAGATTTTCCCGATCCTGTTGCCATTGCAATCAACATATTAAGATTGGGATTTTTGCCAGATAAATTCGCCAACATCTTTTGGAGATTATTCAAGTGTAGTTGATATAGTTCAACTTTTCCATTTCCGTTTTGATCTAGCCCTCCCACAGTGACTTTTTTACCATTGACCTCCACGCATGTTGAAAATTTATACTCTTTTGTACTTTTTTCCTGGCTGACCATGACAGGGCTTTTTTGAAGCAAAGTGATAAACTCTTCGGGGTTATATTTATTAAGCGGCTTGATAGAGACATCTTTAATACCTGTGTCCCCTTCGACTTCAACTTTCCAGCCCTCTGTGGTTTCGCGTGTTAATTTCAAATGATATTTTTTGCCATTTAAGGTAAAGTCATCTTCAATGAGCTTGTCATGCGGAGAAGTATTTTTTAATTTGCTTTGTATGTATTCTTTGAAACTATGCCCATTTATTTTAAAGGCCTTACTTTGGGTTGCATAATATGGGTTGCTGCAAAAATCAAGTAATAGATAGCTGGAATAAACCGCTTGCCCTGCCTGTAATAATTCTTTCTTTTTTTTATCATCAAACATTTTATATTATTCCATATTGTTATTTGTTAAATTAATTATATAATTCGTCAATCAAATAGTCAACCTAAATCCACCACCTTGTAGCAGCAAAAAGGAACACATGTCCATCTCTTAAGAGCGCGTCGCCCTTGCCTGGGGGCTTGTACAAATCGATGGCAGCCTGCATGACTGGTTTGAAGCCAGAAGGGACAAATGCTGTCTTTTGATCTGTGTCCCTAAAAATCTGGAATTGAGCTACAAAAATGTGATTTATCAGATCAAAATTAATACTCCAGGCTATGCATAACGCGAATTATGGATTAGGTGCACACCCCTGTCCCTTAAAGAGTCAGGAAATACTTCTCGTCATCCTGATAATGCGCAGCATTCATCAGGGTCCCGTTGTAATAAAATAATCTTCAAATGTTTAAGCAGTTTTTGGAGAGAGTCGTGGATTTATGGGTGTTTGAGGATGCAGAAGTCATAGGTCGCCCTTTCTATCTTCCGACTCGAATACGTCCCTGTTGCATAACCGTATATCAATAGGGCTATCAATGTGCTCGGATGATAGGCCGCAGACCCCCGGCCAGCATACTGACCACTCAGAGCACTCAAATCCAGTTGATCTACAATTTCTACTATAAACCTCGCAAGATGCCCTTCTGGCAGCCAATCGTTTACCGAAGGCGGCAGCAGATACGCCGTTTCTCTGTCTATCATTACAAACCTTGACACCCTTTGATTCCACTCTCGCTCATTCTGGCAATATTTTAACATTGATCGGATTTACAGCATAGCGCGACAGGCTCCTAGATTGACTTGCGCCTCGGCAAGTCCCTGCTCAGCCGCTTTTTGGTACCAGTATACCGCAAGAGCTTCATTTTTATCCATGCCTTCACCTTTAGCATAGCAAAGGCCTAGATTGAATTGTGCACCGTCAATTCCTTGGTCAGCCGCTTTTTGGTACCAATGTGCCGCAAGGGCTTCATTTTTGGCTACCCCTTGGCCCGTTTCATAGCAATAACCCAGGCTGTGTTGCGCATTAACATGTCCTTGTCCAGCGGCTTTTTGAAACCACTGTGCCATGAGAGATTCATTTTTTTCAACTCCTAATCCTTTATAAAAGCATTCACCCAGATTATATTGTGCAACGGCTTTGCCTATCTCTGCTTGTCTTTGAAACCAAGCAATGGCACTTGCCGCTTTCCGGTACCACTCCTTACTTTTAGCTGGGTCTTTTGGCCCAAACTTTCCATCAAAGTCATATAAAGATCCTAAATCCAAATACGCTGGCGGATATTGTTTGGCGGCAGCTTATTCAAAATAGGGTAAAGCTTCTTGATAGCGCGCATGTAGCAATAATTTCTGGGCTTTATTAAACTCTGCTTCACCGGGAAGAAGAGCGGGCTCGGGAGTGGGTGCAGGCTTTGGTAACGCAGGCTGTAAATGCACAAGATAGCGTGGCAGGCAGCTTGCGCTTTCAAATACAACAAGCTCCGTATAAGTACGCTTTTGCCCGGGCGCAGTGGGATCATAATTGACTTCTTTCGGATTGTTGGGATCACGTGGGCTCACCGGTATGAAATGGGCATCGTAGTTCTGATGATTTCCTTTCCCCTTTAGGTTTTTCATATCTTCATAAATGACAGGATAAGCCGAATAACTGGCGATCCAGCTCAACAATAAAACGCCAGGGCGTGTATAGTTTTGTGTCGCATAGACTCGATAAGAATATTCTGCTTCAAACGCCCAATAGAGCCCTTTACCAAAAAATCCAAAATCAGTTGTTGCGAGATTAGCAAAACCTATTTTAAAGACACTGTCCAAAACCGCAGGAATTGTGCCATGCCAGAGCAGGTTTAAGTTTACATTGGGCGCATCGGGGTCTTTATCCTGAGCGAGGGAGCGGTATAAGGCATCAATCTTGGCGCGTTGTGCCTGTTCTCGTGCTGTTCCTTCTGCTGCCCACTTGGGAACAAAGGCAGGGCTGACGTGGCGATGCTGTAAAGTATTGATGCGACCCGCGAACATCCGGTTGAGGTCCGGGTTGTGAATGACTTCAATGGCTTTAATATCATAGCCAGGCACAGGGTGATTCTGGTAACGTTTTAAGACTTTTTCGACATCTTTTCCGCCCGCAGGAAAGAGTTCATAGCCTTTTGAATCAGGTGCACCCCGTTTTTCCGGATCAAAGTGCCAAGGTTTTGCCACCAGAGGGGTGGCAGAAGGTTTAGCCTTTGTCAGATGCTCAACGATCGCTCCCACAGGAGGGCGGTCTCCCAGCTCGGGAGACCAGGCTTGTTTGATCACTTCCGCATAAAGTGCCGGGGTATCGGAAGGAATTTTTTCCTGCTCGCCGCCTTTAATCCAGCTTATGACGATGTTCTCATTCTGCTCTTCAGCGTAGGGGAGAGCACGCGAAGCAATTTCCCACAATGCCATGCCATAGCTGTAAATGTCTCCTGCCTCTGTGGGTTTATAGCCTCGCATGAAGCTCTCAGGCGAGCGCCAACGCGAGGTGCCTTTATTCTTGGCTTCACTCACGCTGGACGTCGCGGTATGGAGTTTCACTTTAGATTGACCGAAGTCGCTGATTTTAGCGTGGTACTCTTTATCCAGTAATACATTGAGGCTTTTTAAATCGCGATGCAGAATCTGGGCGTTGTGGAGGTAGGCGAGCCCCTTGCCGACATCCAAGGCGATCTCCCAGCGGAGAGGCCAGGGAAGCTGAACCTTTGTATCCTGCAGGACATCATAGAGCGAACCTTTTGGGAGATATTCGAGCACCATTGCAAAATGACCGACTTCTTCCGTAATGCCAAACAGGCGGACGATATGGGGGAAGTTCAACTTCGCGTGAATCTTTGCTTCAGCGCGAAAGTCCTCAGCGACGCCTCCCGGTAGACTTGCGACACGCAATTGCTTGATGGCGACCTGAACGCCGTTCCAATTGCCAAGGTAGACATCAGCAAAACCGCCTTTGCCGAGGAGTTGGCCTGCTTGTAGACTGTGCCACTGGATGAGCGGGAGGTCGGGTGCGCTATGCATCAGATTTCTTGAATAAATTGCAGATCCTCAAGATTAATAAATAAAATAAAAAAATGCAATTGAATGTCAAGAGTCAGCGTATACTTTTTTCTAAAGCAGAGGATATTGCACAAGTTGAAACAAGGCGCTACACCTTAAGTGACAAAATAGACTGGCTTGAAGATAAGTACTGGCTCTTCGTTTTCCTTTAAATGATGCATTTGACTATTATCATCCAAGTCAATATCAGGTATAATTTTTTTATTTTAAAAAAACGATCACGAATATGCCGAGCTTTAAATCGCTTCCTGAATCTCGTCCCATGGGTTTTCTTGAGAAAACATCATTTCTTATTCATGAAGGAGCAGAGGCTTCCACATCCATTAGCGTTTTACTCAAAGTTCAAGGAGCGCTCAGTTTTGATATATTTAAATTGGCTTGGGGCATTATGTTTAAGCGCCATCCCTTGCTGCATGCCACGATACGCAAAGCAGGGTGGGGTTATTTTTTTGATTTTAACGCGGTGTTTGAGGATATTCCCTTAAAAGAAATCAACACGAGAAATTTTGATTTGATTGAACAGGAGTATAGTGAAGAAATCGTTAAACCTTTTAAAATCAGTCACTACTTGTGGCGAGCAACCTTGGTGAAAGAAAGCGATACGCGTTTTTACATTCTGTTTGGTGGGCTACATACCATTTGTGATGCACGTTCTATCAGTTGGCTATTGGCAGAGTTTTTGACGGTGGCCACTGACTTATCTCAACAGAAAACCCCTGTTTCTGACGCTTATCCTATTCCGCCTGCTTATGATGATTTGATTGATCGCAGTCGCTTTTGTCCGACTCAGGAAGTCCCCGAGGCAGAAACCTTATTTTTTCAAAGCCCGGTGCTCCCGCAAGATTCTCGTTCCCATAATATTTTACATGCGCTGACGCCCAAGCAATCGGCTTCTTTGTTGCAGCGTTGCAGAGACCATGGGGTGACCATAACAAGTGCGCTTTGCGCAGCATTTGCTTTGGCAATCTTTGCTGCAAAATTAAAGCACGCCCCGAATTTGAATATGTGGACTGCTTTCGATTTACGACCCTATACTCAGCAAAAAACCGAACAAAGCGTTTTAGCGTTTTATGCGCACATGCTTCCTTTTAAACTCGATCTTTCAAATGATCCTTCTTTTTGGGACGTGGCAAAACAAGCGATCACGCGCTACGGGAAAGCGATTAAAGCGTATCAATTCGGTTCTTTAGAAGACGATGCGTCCTGCGAGGCTTTGACAGAGGGAATACAAACCCATATTCAAAATGCACAGTTCTTTGTGCCTTATGCCGTCAGTAATGCAGGGGTTTTGGATGCTGCTTTTGCGAAATGCGACCCGCATTTTAAGCCGGAGGAGTTTTACTTTACCGTGATGAATCGTGCGTTATTTGGCTATCTCATTTTTGCCGATAGTTTAAACGGCAGACTCTTCCTCAATTTTAACTTTACTGTTCCCGCACTCGCGTCTTCAACAGGTGAAAAGCTCGCTAAGCTGACCCTCTCATTTCTTGAGGAAGCGATTGCTGAATCGCCTTATCTCTAAAATTTACATCAAGCGTTGCAGGGCTTGCTCCGCCTCCGCATTGCCTTGCGCTGCTGCTTTTTGAAACCAACTCAAAGCCCACTGTGGGTTTTGAGGTACAAATTGACCTTTTTCATAAAGTAAACCAAGTTGGGTTTGGGCCTCCCTGTCTCCCTTCTCAGCGGCTTTTTGAAGCCACTTTACCGCAAGGACTCCATTTTTAGCTACGCCTTGACCCTCGGCATAAAGCAAACCTAAATAGAATTGCGCCCTAACATTTCCCTCCTCAGCCAATTTTTGGTAATGTGCTGCCGCAAGCGCTTCATTTTTTGGTAGGCCCCGGCCGGTGGCATAGCAACGCCCCAGTGCCAATTGTGCACCAATATTTCCCTGCTCAGCGGCTTTTTGATACCACTGTGCTGCAAGGGCTTCATTTTTAGGCACATCTTTACCATTGGCATAGGACAGACCTAGATTGTATTGCGCATTAGCATGTCCCTGCTCGGCTGCTTTTTGACACCAATGTACTGAAAGCGATGGATTTTTAGCTACACCTTGACCAATGACATAGCACCAACTCAGGCCGTATTGCGCATTAGCATGTCCCTGCTCAGCGGCTTTTTGGTACCACTTTAGCGCAAGCGCTCCATTTGTAGCCACACCTTGACCCATTTCGTAGCAATAAGCAAGCTTGAATTGCGCATCGTCGCTTCCTTGCTCGGCCGCTTTTTGATACCACTGTACTGCGAGAGCCCTGTTTTTAGTCACACCTCTACCGTTGAAATAGGACAAGCCCACATTATATTGCGCAGAGGAATGTCCCTGTTCAGCGGCTTTTTCATACCACTTTAGCGCAAGCGCTTCGTTTTGTACTACGCATTGTCCATTTTGATAGCAACGTCCCAAAACGAATTGTGCCTCGGCATGTCCTTGTTCCGCGGCTTTTTGGTACCATTCTGCTGCAAGAACCTCATTTCTAGGTGCACCTTTACCATTGATATAATGCTGAGCCAGAAGATATTGTGCATGGGCAATACCTTGTTCCCCGGCTCTTTTGCACCACTCCATCGCAAGCACCTCATCTTTAGGTACGCCTTGGCCACTTGCATAGCAATGCGCCAGGGCGAATTGTGCCAGTGCACTGCCTTGCTCAACTGCTTTTTGATACCACTTTATTGCAAGGGCTTCATCTTTATCCACCCCTTGACCATTAGCATAACAATAGCCCAAATGGACTTGCGCATCGGCAAGCCCCTGCTCGGCTGCTTTTTGATACCAATATGCTGCAAGAGCCTCATTTTTAGGCACGTCTTGACCCTTCGCATAGCAATATCCCAAGGCTAATTGCGCACGTGCATACCCTTGCTCACCCGCTTTTTGAAACCACTCTACTGCAAAAGATTCATTTTCTTCAACACCTAAGCCTTTATAAAAGCAGCGACCCAAATTAAATTGTGCATCGGCTTTGCCTGTTTCTGCCTGCCTTTGAAACCAGGCAATGGCAGCTGCAGCTTTTTGATGCCAGCCCTTACTTTTAACCGAATCTTTTGGCCCGATCTTTCCATCATCATGTTCATATAAATATCCCAAAGCCAAATACGCTGGCGGATAAGCCTTAGCGGCAGATTGTTCAAAATAAGACAAAGCCTCTCGGTAGTTGGCTTGCATAAATAATTTCTGGGCTTTCTCATATTCTACTTCACCGGGAAGAAGAACAGGCACGGGAGTGGGCACAGGCTTTGGTAAAGCGGGCTGTAAATGCACAAGATAGCGGGGGAGGCAGCTTGCACTTTCAAATACAACAAGCTCGGTGTAAGTACGCTTTTGTCCGGGCGCAGTGGGATAATAATTAACTTCTTTCAGATTGTTGGGATCGCGCGGGATGACTGGAATGAAATGCGCATCGTAATTTTGATAATTGCCTTTTTCTTGTAGCTTTGGCATATCTCCATGAATGACAGGATAAGCAGAATAACTAGCGACCCAATTTAGCAGCAGAGCGCCGGGCCTCGTGTCATTTTGAGTGGCATAAGCACGATAAGAATATTCAGCTTCAAATGCCCCATAGAGTCCTTTGCCAAAGAACCCGGAATCCGTCGTTGCAAGATTAGCAAATCCTATTTTGAAGACGCTGTCCAAGACCGCAGGCATCGTGCCATGCCAAAGCAAACTTAAGTTTACATTGGGCGCATCGGGGTCTTTATCTTTAGCGAGGGAGCGATATAAGGCATCAATCGTAGCACGGTGTGCCTGTTCCCGGGCGGTTCCTTCTGTTGCCCATTTTGGAGCAAAGGCAGGGCTGCCATGGCGGTGTTGTAAAGTATGGATGCGACCTGCGAACATCCGGTTAAGGTCAGGATTATGAATGACTTCGATGGCTTTAATATCATAGCCCGGCACAGGGTGATCCTGGTAACGCATTAAGACTTTTTCGACATCGCGTTCTCCCGCTGGGAAGAGTTCATAGCCTTTTGAATCAGGTGCACCCCGCTTTTCCGGATCGAAGTGCCAGGGTTTTGCGGACAGAGGCATGGTAGAAGGTTTAGCTTTTGTCAAGTGCTCAACCAGCGCCTCGGCCGCGGGTGTGAATAAAAGTGCGGTCAGGTCGCAAAGCATGCAGATGTAGCATATAGAGGAGAATTGGTCTATAAGCAAGCTACTCAACTAACATGAAGGCAGGATGAATACAGAAGATTTAACAAAGCGATTGTCAAACCAC
>JBMDXV010000026.1:0-3757 GCA_048594525.1 Gammaproteobacteria bacterium
TCTGCAGGCACTTCGCCATCAAGCTTTTCAATATCGCGCCAAATCTTGTCGATTCCAAAAAGCTCAATCGCAACGGCAGCAGCCCTCACGCTCATTTCCGGCGACGCACCAGCCTCATCATACAAGCGATGCACATAGGCAATCCCTAAATATTGAATCACATCATTCGTAAGTTGTGTGACAATAATTTCCCGCTTTAAGTGATGCTGCTCCATTTCAGCACCATATTTTTCAGCCAGAATAGCCGGAAACTCTGCACGCAGATATTTTGTAAAATAAGGCTCCTCCGGTAAATTAGAATTTAAAAGAATATTTTTAATTGTGATCTTAGCATAGGCCATGAGAACTGAAAACTCAGGCTTAGTAAAGCCTTTTCCCTCACCGATTCGAGCTTTTATAAGCTTATCAGAAGGCAAGGCCTCCAATGTGCGGTTAATAAAGCCCTCGCGCTCCAATTCTCGCAATAAGCGGATGTAAGTGGTAGCCGCGGTGAGCTGTACGACGCCATTGCTAATGGCTTGCGTCTGGTGATAATTATCCGAGAGCACAAGCGCAGCCACCTCATCTTGCATTTCAGCGAGTAATTGGTTACGTGCCTCAATATCCAGTTTGCCTTGCTGCATCACAGCATTCAATAAAACTTTGATATTGACTTCGTGGTCAGAACAATCTACTCCGGCTGAATTATCAATGGCATCCGTGCAAATCTGACCACCCAATAATGCATATTCCACACGGGCCAACTGAGTGAAGCCGAGGTTTCCCCCTTCGCCCACAACCTGGCAACGTAACTGATTGGCATTGATCCGCAAAGGATCGTTGGCACGGTCTCCCACATCAAGATTATTTTGGCTTGAGGCTTTAACATACGTTCCGATCCCGCCGTTCCATAAAAGCTCGACAGGAGCCTGTAAAATCGCCTGAATCAATTGGTTCGGTTCAAGCTCCTCTGCTTCAATTCCCAAGGCCGTCTGCACTTCTTTTGAAATCGGAATAGTTTTGAGGCTGCGCTCAAAAACGCCTCCGCCCGAACTGATGAAGTCAGGATTATAGTCTTTCCAAGTGGACCGAGGTAAATCAAACAAACGCTTGCGTTCTGCAAAACTTATGGCTGCATCCGGATTGGGATCTAAAAAGATATGCACGTGATTAAACGCCGCAACCAATCGAATATGTTTAGAGAGGAGCATTCCATTGCCGAATACATCCCCTGCCATATCTCCAATCCCGACAACGGTAAAATCTTCACGCTGGATGTTTTTATTTAAAAAGAGAAAATGGCGCTTGACTGACTCCCAAGCACCTCGCGCGGTAATCGCCATTTTTTTATGATCATAGCCATTGCTGCCCCCTGAAGCAAAGGCATCACCCAGCCAAAAGTTGTATTCCGCTGAAAGGCTATTTGCAATATCTGAAAAAGTGGCAGTCCCTTTGTCCGCTGCAACAACAAAATAAGGATCATCTTCATCATAACGGACGACCTCATGGGGCGGAACAATGACACCTTTTACAATATTATCAGTAATGTCGAGCAAGGCTGAAATATAAATTTTATAGCAGCGAATTCCTTCATTCTGAATGGCTTCGCGCCCTTCACACGTCGCAAGTTTTTTAGGATAAAATCCACCCTTAGCGCCCAAGGGAACAATCACCGCATTTTTGACCTGCTGTGCTTTCATGAGGCCGAGCACTTCCGTGCGGAAATCTTCACGGCGATCCGACCAGCGGATTCCCCCTCTGGCCACTTTTGCCGCCCGCAAATGCGTGCCTTCCACATCCGGCGCATACACAAAAATCTCGGCAAACGGAACAGGCTTTGGTAACTCCGGGATGTGGGCCGGATTCAATTTAAAAGAGACACAAGACTTGAACTTTCCTTCATCTGTTCTCTGGAAATAATTGGTGCGCACCATCGCTTTTAAAACATCGCGATATTTTTGCAAAATGCGGTCATGATCGAGGCTGTGCACATGCTTAAGCTCACGCATAAATTCATTTAAAGCAGGCTCCGCTTGGCTGCGTTCGGCTTGCGTTAGGTTGGGATCAAACCGTAAAAAGAAAAAGCGCACCAGGTTTCGCGTTAAATGGGGATACGCCGCAAGCGTGTCTTCAAAATAACGTTGACTGTAAATAAACCCGATTTGAATGAGATATTTCCCGACAGCCCTTAATAAGACCACTTCCCGAACAGATAAGCCGAGCAGAAGCGTTAAGCGATTAAAGCCATCATTTTCAGCCTGGTTTGACCAGACTTCTTGAAGCGCCGTTTTAAAGGATTCTTTGATCTCACCAAAGCGATCCATAAATGCTTTGCCTTCAATAATAAAGTCTGAAATCCAAACCGTCAGTGCTTCAGGCAAATGGAGTTCATAAGGCCGTTCTTCAATGACTTTTAAACCAAAGTTTTCAAGGATAGGCAACACATCTGTGAGCCATAAACCCTGGTGGCACTGCATCATCTTTAAGTGAACGCGATTATTGCGTGCCTTATCCTGCTCAAAATCAATCATCAGTGTAGTGGGAGATGCGAGCAATTTTTCAATGTTCAGGATGTCGCGTAGGGCCTCCATCACCGTAAACTCTTCCTGATAATTACCCGGAAACACATGTTGATATTTCGTAGCAAGGCGGTTGGCTTCGTTGTCTCCATGCTGCTCTCGGGCATAATCGTATAAGTCATCTTCCCAGGTGCGGGCTGCGAGTTTCACTTTGGCTTCAATCTCAGCCACATTGATTTCTTTTTTAGCCTTTTCTTCCACGCGGATCACAAAATCAACACGGCACAAAACAGAAGGCAGAAAATGAGGGGTAAATGAAGCCGTTTTGCCATCCAATGCTTCTATTAAAATCTTTTCCAGCTTTGCCCGGAGTTTTGTGTTAAACAAGTCACGGGGCAAATAAACCATGGCACTGTAATACCGACCGAAGATATCTCGACGAATAAAAAGCTTAATCTGCTGGCGCTCTTGAATATAAATAACGCCCATTGCTGTCCGATATAACTCTTCTTCCGTCATCTGAAAAAGCTCATCCTTTGGAAAACTCTCGATAATATCTGCAAGTGCTTTAATATCATGGCTGCCCGGCGCAAAATGGGCTCGCTTAAAAACGTGCTCCACTTTTTCGCGAAGGAGGGGAATATCCCGGGAAGGCAAATGATAGGCCCGTGAAGTATAGAGCCCGATAAACCGATGCTCTTTTTCAATCTCCCCGTCGTGATCAAACTCTCGAATCAAAATCGCGTCCATATAGACCGCACGGTGGATCGTAGAGAGAAAACCGGATTTGCAAACGAGAAGCGGCTCTTTCGCAAACGCTTTGGGGAAATGGGGAAAATCCTGATCGATCTTCGCCACGCCATACGTGCTGGCATCCCGCATAATGCCGAGTTCCGTCTCAATATCCCGGCTCGGTAAATTACCGGTCTTTTTATAAGCCACATAACCTAAAAATGTAAAATGATTATCACACAGCCATTCCACAAAAGCCTGGGGCTCTTTGGCAAGCGACCGTGCAATATCAACCATCTTCCCTCGCATTTCGGGAAAGTCATTGACTGCCAGTGTCACATTAGCCAACACGGCGCGAAGCCCTGCTTCAATCTCTGGTAACGCGACCTCTTCCTGATAGTCCACCTCAAGGTAAACATTGGCTTCCATTACATGTTTTTGATTTGACGCATCTGAAATTTCAATGATTTCACCCTGTGCATTACGTACGACAGGAACTGCCCCATTATGGACAATAAAATGAATTT
>JBMDXV010000027.1:0-5601 GCA_048594525.1 Gammaproteobacteria bacterium
TATTTTTTGTAGGATCAGAGGTTATCTGTCAACGTGCCGGAAGCATGGCGTAAATGTTGCTGAAGCATTGAAGATATTATTTGAAGGCAAATTGCCAGAATTTGCTTATAAACCCTAATTACGCGCTGAATAGTTACAAAATAATTTAAACACCTCGTCATTGAAATTTCTGCCCATTTTAAATTCTATTCTGTCTTTTACAGGAAAAAATGTGAGTAAAAATTAACTTACAATCACAGCTCCTCCCAAACAAACATCGCCTGAATAAAACACAATAGACTGCCCAGGGGTGATCGCACGTTGAGTCGTCTGAAAATACACGTTGATCTGATCTCTGCTGACAGTTTCAATTTCGCAGGCCTGTTCCACTTGTCTATATCGGATTTTAGCTTTAAGCCCATTCAAACTTGGAGGGGCATTAGCAATCCAGGTGAGTTGCGAAGCCTTTAGTGTAGACTTGAAGAGGAGAGGGTGATTTTGTCCTTGTACGACGATTAGTTCATTGGTCGATACATCCTTTTCGGCAACATACCAAGCGTTGCCGGAACCTTCCTTATGCCCGCCAATACCGATGCCCTGACGTTGTCCGATAGTGTAATACATGAGGCCATTATGTTGGCCGATCACCCGGCCAGTTTCCGTCACAATGTTGCCGGGCTGGGCGGGAAGGTATTCACTTAAGAAAGCTTTAAATTTACGTTCGCCGATGAAACAAATCCCCGTGCTGTCTTTTTTTGTCGCATTTTCAAAACACTGTTCTGCTGCGATTTTTCGGACGTCGGGTTTCAATAAGGAACCGACGGGAAATAGGACTTGGGAGAATTCCGCTTGTTTTAAAGCATGGAGAAAGTAACTTTGATCTTTATTAGGGTCAAGTCCTTTCAGAAGCGCGACTCCCTCATGATGTATCTCAATGCGGGCATAATGACCGGTGGCGATTTTATCGGCTCCAAGCGTTTTAGCATAATTTAAAAAGGCTTTGAATTTTATTTCTTTATTGCAAAGAATATCAGGGTTCGGGGTGCGGCCTGATTGATATTCTGCGAGAAAGGTTTCAAATACGAAGTCCCAATATTCACTCGCAAAATTAACAGTGTGGAAGGGAATACCGAGTTGATGGGCGACGTGTTCAGCATCTTTTCGATCTTGGGCGGCGGAGCAATAAGTGTCGGTATCGTCTTCTTCCCAATTTTTCATAAAAATGCCGATGACCTCAAAGCCTTGTTGTTTGAGTAAAAAAGCGCTGACGGAAGAATCCACGCCTCCCGAGAGTCCGACGGCAATTTTCATGCGGTTTGTGTTTACTTTGACAGGGGTGGATTATATCATATTCCTTCATTTTTTGACGCATGGAAAAAGAGATGGATCTTGAACAAGGCTTTTGGCAGGCTTATCAGCGGTTTTTAAAAACGCCGCTTGTGACCGAACAGCCGAATCCCTTGACGGTCAATTTAAGTGGGCTCGCACAAACGGATTTGCCCGCCGCTTATGCGCTTTTAAGACAAATAGACTTGGATGTGATTGAGCAAGTGAGCGGAATGACGTCTTTGATTGAGGCATTTCAACGTCGTGCTCAGACAAGCGAAAGAATCATCCTCGTTGGCTGTGGCGCAAGCGGTCGCATTGCGATGCAAATGGAGTATTGGGCGCGTGCAGAATCTCTCAAGGTCGAAGCAATATTGGCGGGAGGAGATGTCACCTTGATCGAAGCGATTGAATCTTGCGAAGATAATCCTGAATTTGCTCGTGCGCAAATGGCTTTACTCAATCTTGGGCCAAAAGATTGGGTGATTGGATTGAGCGCGGGCGGCGAGGCGCCTTTTATTTTAGAGGCCCTCCGTGTTGCGAAAAACCACACAAAAGAACGGCCAACCTTGATTTGCTGTAATCCGGTGCACGCTTTGCTGGAGCGTGATTCCGCGCACCCGGCATCGAATCCTGACTTTGAAATCATTCCGCTTGTGGTCGGTGAAATGGCTTTGACCGGAAGCACACGCATGCAAGCCACAACGGCTATAACGCTGTTTTTAATTTTAAGTCTGCTGCCCAGCAAATTTAAGGTAGAAAGCTGGCGCAACTTTTATGCAAGCCTTGATCTCAAAGCCTTTTGCGGCTTAACAATCTGGGAGGCTCTCCGCTTTCAAGCCGGGGAGAGAGTGACATATCACGCAGAAAGTGCACTCGCGCTACCGATTTTATCGGATATGACCGAACGCGCGCCTACCTTTAATCTGCCACGCCTCCATTACACAGGAGATCAAATCAACACCGCCCACTCGGCGCTCATTTTAAAGGATGCTGAAAATAGCGAGGAGGCTTGGCGTAAACTGCTCGGGCGTCCGCCAAAGGCCCTTCAGTTTGATGCATTTCCAAAGACAGAAATGGATTATCTCTTGGGCTTTGATTTGAGTCGGCAGGCCGAAGACAGCCCTACAAAAATAGATGTACAAAAAGCGTATCCGACTTGTTTTGACGGAGCGCGAAGACCGGGCGTAAGCGCGGTTGAAATTCAATTTTTATTAAGATTGATTTTGGTTAATCATTCCACTTTAATGATGGGGCGCTGCGGATTTTATACGGGGAATTTAATGACTTCTTTAAAGCCTGGCAATTTTAAATTAATCGATCGCGCAATCCGCTATGTGCAGTTTTTAAAAGCGCAGCAAACGGGCCAATCTCCCCGATATGAAGATGTTGCCCGGCTGGTGTTTAAACGCATGCCGAGCTTAAAGCCGGGGGAGTCGATTGTGTTTAAAGCCTTAGAGCAAGAGCTCTCTTAAATCACTCAGGGAGGTTACGAGGTGCGCTAAGAAACGCGCGCCTTCTGCGCCATCTACAATCCGGTGATCGAGGGAGAGCGAAAAGGGTAGCATCAGGCGCGGCTCAAATTCAGTGCCGTTCCATTTGGGTTTCATCTCTGCTTTGGAGACACCTAAAATTCCGGCTTCCGGCATGTTAACAATCGGCGTGAAGGCGCTTGTGCCAATACCGCCTAAGCTTGAAATGGTAAAGCAGCCGCCCTTCATTTCTTCGGCTTTTAGTTTGCCGTCGCGCGCGCGGAGGGATAAGTCCATTAATTCTTTTGCAATTTCATATAAGCCTTTCTGATCGGCATTCCGAATCACGGGGACCATCAAGCCGTGAGGCGTATCCACTGCGACGCCGATATGGACATATTCTTTGAAAATCAATTGTTCACCATCATTCGATAAAGAGGAGTTAACCAAAGGATAGGCTTGCAGTGCATTCGCGACCGCTTTAACGAGGAAGG
Organism: Gammaproteobacteria bacterium; assembly: GCA_048594525.1. Lineage (GTDB taxonomy): Bacteria > Pseudomonadota > Gammaproteobacteria > Francisellales > CACEW01 > JAJZUD01. The sequence continues at coordinate 3,272 of JBMDXV010000027.1, forward strand.
GGACTGGCGTGAGCTTGACGCCTTTTTTTTCAGCATCGGCTTTTTTAGAAACGCGGAAGGCTTCCAGGCTTGTGATGTCCGCATCATCAAACAAGGTGATGTGGGGAATACGAATGGCGTTACGCGTGAGCGCTGCGCCACTGATCTTTTTAATGCGCGGCATTTTTTCGGTGCGGATGGTGCCAAACTCAGCAAAATCGACCACAGGGTCAGCAAGTAAGCCTAGACTTGCACCGCCGCTTCCTCCTCCCATTTGTCCTTTGACGAATTGAGCGAGGTCTTCTCGCGTGATGCGGCCCTTTTGGCCTGTGCCTTTCACTTGGCTGAGTTCTATGCCGAGCTCACGCGCAAATTGGCGAACTGCAGGGCCCGCATGGATATAGGTTTTTTCGGAGTCGTTTGTGTGTGACGCTGCGCTAGGTGCGGGAGTGTGAGGTTCCGGCTTTGGAACAGGCGCCGCCTCGGCAGGTTTTGCATCGGACACTGGCGCGAAAGCGGTTTTAGCTTCTCCTGCTGTTTCTAGTTTTAAAATCAAACTACCTTGAGAGACTTTATCCCCGGACTTGACCTTGATTTCTTTGATGATCCCTGCGGCAGTCGAAGGAATTTCCATTGTGGCTTTATCTGTTTCAAGGGTGAGGAGCGCATCATCTTGCTTAATCGTATCGCCCACTTTTACCAACACTTCAATAATATCGACATCCTTATAATTCCCGATGTCGGGAACTGCCACGTCTGTTAACGCCATTTTATTCATCCTTCTAGACCCTGAAAGTCGCGTATCATAACATGAGCTTTTTGGAGATTTAAAGCTTGTCAGCATTCATACGCCTATGCTAAAATCGCGCACCCTTTAAACTTACTGGTCGCGGTAAGTGGGGTCAAGACTAATTAAAAGGATAAACAAATGAGTGAACATATTTTAGATGCTGAAGTTCGGGGAGATTTGGGGAGAAGTGCGAGCCGCTGCCTACGTCGAGCTGATAAATTACCCGGAATTATTTATGGGGGCGATAAAGACCCTCAATCGATTACGCTCAGCCATAATCAAGTTTTTCATGCCTTGGAAAATGAGGCTTTTTTCTCATCGATTATTGATTTGAAAGTAGACGGGAAAGTGGAGAAAGTGGTTCTGAAAGATTTGCAACGCCACGCGTATAAACCCAAATATCTGCACCTTGATTTTTTACGGGTGAATGATAAAACTGAAATTCACGTGCATGTTCCCTTACACTTTGTAGGCGTGTGTCCTGCGGTGAAAGGCGGCGGCGTGGTGAACCACCTTGTGAATGAAGTCGAAGTAATCTGTTTGCCGAAAAATCTACCTGAGTTCATTGAAGTGAATCTCGATACCTTAGAACTCGATCACACCTTGCACTTGTCTGATTTGAAGTTGCCCAGCGGTGTTAAATTAGTGGCGCTCACGCATGGCAATGATGCCGGGGTCGTGAACGTTCATATTCCTCGCGCCTTGAAAGCGGATGAAGAAGAAACGGCTCCTGCAGCGGGAGAAGTTCCGGCTTCTAAAGTGGCAGCAGATGACAAAGAGGGCGCTAAAGCGTAATTGCTTTGACGGGAATCAAACTGATCGCAGGCCTCGGTAATCCGGGCTCCCACTATGCAGCAACGCGGCATAATGCAGGAGCTTGGTTTGTGGAGGCGCTCGCACAAAAAGTTGGCTTGAAGTTTAAAACTGAAAAAAAATTTAGGCTGGAGTATGCAGAATATCAGGCGTATCCCCACAGCCTTTTTTTAATCAGGCCGCTCACCTATATGAATGAAAGCGGGAGCGCCGTCGTAGCCTTTGCGCATTTTTTTAAAATTAAAACAGAAGAAATGTTGATTGCGCATGATGAACTTGATTTTTTACCGGGAACCGTTCGCCTCAAAAAAGGCGGAGGCCATGGCGGGCACAATGGTTTGCGGGATATCATGGCTAAGTTGAATTCGGCTGATTTTTATCGTTTACGTTTTGGCATTGGTCACCCGGGGAATCGCGATCAAGTCGTGGGATTTGTATTGCAAAATCCGCGTTTAGAAGAAAGAATTGAAATCGATCACGCCATTCTGCGCGCCATCGACGTGATGACGGACTTGCTTGCAGGCCAGGTTTCAAAAGCAATGGAGTCTTTAAATAAAGTGTAATCAAGTCTAAAAAAGGAAAAGGGGCAAGAAATGATAGGGATGTCAAAAGGGGTGTGAATAAAAGTGCGGTCAGGTCAAGCAGCCTGCTTTAGCCAATAAGCCTCCCAGTTATGATTTGCACGACAAGTGCGCAAAGCGATTATGTTGGCAGCATGATCGACAGTCCACCATGCTCCTGGCAGTTT
>JBMDXV010000028.1:0-13625 GCA_048594525.1 Gammaproteobacteria bacterium
GAATCCTCCGGCTTGAAAGTCGTCGAGATTTTAACGTTTCTCGATCGGGAACAAGGCGGCCGTAGCAATATTGAAAAGGCGGGTTATGCCTTTCGTGCTGCGGTGACGATCACAGAAGTGGCCGAGCACCTGTTCGCCAAAGGACTGATTAACGAAGACTTTAAAACGGCTATTTTAAAGTGTAGGATGCAAGGATGAAGGGAGCAGACTGGCAAAATGGGTGCATTGTCCTGGAAACAGGCGAAAGATTAAGCGGCAAAATGCCGCGCGCGCAGCAGGGACTTCATTTCGGAGAGTTTGTTTTTACAACAGGGATGTCGGGTTATCCTGAATCCTTAACCGATCCTTCTTTTGCAGGGCAAATTCTGACATTTACTTATCCTTTAATCGGCAATTATGGTGTGCCGGACGCGAGCTTGTTTGAGTCTTATAAAATCCATACGGCTGGCGTCGTCGTGTCCGAGGCGATTGAGTCTTTCTCCCATTTTCAGGCTAGGCGGAGTTTATTGGGCTGGTTAGAGGCCGAGGGCGTGCCGGTTATATGCGAAGTGGACACGCGCCAACTGACGAAGATTTTGCGTACCAACGGCGTCACGCGCGGCGTCATTATGCCTGAGGGCGGTGAGGCGACCACGGTCTTTCCTGATCCGAACCTTCAGCATCTCGTGCAGGCTGTATCGCGCACAGCGCCTGAAGTGCGGGGGAGCGGCCCGTATAAAATCATCGCGGTGGATTGCGGGATGAAAGAAAATATTCTTCGCAATCTTGAGCGCTTTCCCTTTGAAATCAAAGTCGTGCCGTTTGATTATGATTATAGCGAGGAACCTTTTGACGGCGTGTTTTTATCAAATGGCCCGGGCGATCCGGAGCGATGCGTTGAAACCATCCACTGCCTCCGCAAAGTCTTGGCGAAAGAAAAGCCGATTTTTGGCATTTGCCTGGGCGCGCAGATTATGGCGCTCGCGATTGGGGCAAAGACCTATAAACTGCGGTTTGGCCATCGGGGTCAGAATCAGCCCTGTATTGAGCTTGCGACGGAGCGTGCTTATCTCACCTCTCAAAACCACGGGTATGCGATTGATGAATCCACCCTGCCTGCAGACTGGCGCGTGAGTTTCAGGCATTTGAATGATCAGAGTGTGGCGGGGATTGCCCACACAACGCTGCCTTATTTTTCAGTGCAGTTTCATCCCGAAGCCGCGCCCGGCCCCGAAGATACCACTTTTTTATTTGAACAGTTTTATAAGGCCATTGTGAATGACGCAAAACATTAAAACAGCCCTGATCCTGGGCTCAGGCGGTTTGAAAATCGGGCAGGCGGGGGAATTTGACTATTCCGGCTCTCAGGCGATTAAAGCCCTCAAGGAAGAGGGAATCAAAACGGTGCTCGTGAACCCCAATATTGCAACGGTTCAAACGGATGCCAATGCGGCGGACGTTTTATATTTGCAGCCTTTGACCGTCCCCGTTGTGACGGAGATCATTAAAAAAGAAAAACCCGATGCCATCTTGTTGGGGTTTGGGGGACAGACCGCTTTGAATTTGGGCCTCGCGCTGGAAGAAGCGGGCGTGTTAAGGGATCATGCCGTGACCGTCCTCGGCACTTCCGTTGAGACCATTCGTTTGACGGAAGACCGGGAGTTGTTCCGGGATCTCCTCCTCTCCCTCAACGTGCATACGCCGAAAAGCCAAGCCGCCGTGACGGAAGAAGAAGCCGTGCGTGCGGCCGCCGCATTGGGCTATCCCATCATGATGCGTTCCGCCTTTTCCTTGGGGGGGCTCGGTTCCGGTAAAGTGAATTCTGAAGCCGAACTGCGTGAAGCCGTACGCGAAGTCCTGCACGTTGTCCCGCAGGTGTTGATTGAAGAATACCTCTTCGGCTGGAAAGAATTTGAATATGAAATTGTGCGCGACCGCAAGGACAATGTCCTCACCATCTGTAATATGGAAAACCTCGACCCCATGGGCGTGCACACGGGTGAGAGCATCGTCGTGGCGCCCGCTCAAACCTTATCGGATCGGGAACATCAACGCTTGCGGAATGTTGCAATCCAAGTTGCGCGCGCGGTGAAAATCGTGGGGGAATGCAATATCCAGTTTGCAGTCAACCCTGAAAATGGCGATTATCGGGTGATTGAGATGAATGCCCGGCTTTCCCGTTCGAGTGCCTTGGCATCCAAAGCCACGGGATATCCCCTCGCTTTTGTGGCGGCTAAACTCGGCCTCGGGTATACCTTGCCTGAGATTAAAAATTCAGTCACCCAAAAAACCTGCGCTTTTTTTGAGCCTGCTTTAGATTATATTGTCGTGAAGATTCCGCGTTGGGATACGCATAAACTAAAAGCCGCCAGTCGCCGCATCGGTACGGAAATGAAAAGCGTGGGCGAAGTCATGGCCATTGGCCGCTCTTTTCCCGAAGCGATTCAAAAAGCAGTGCGGATGCTCAATATCGGTCAACACGGTTTGAGCGATTATCCGAGTGATTTTGATCTTGAAAATGAAATTGAGTTTGCCACCGATCGCAGGATTTTTGCGCTCTATCAATTCTTTTTAAAAGGCGGTACGGTGGAAAGGGCACATGAATTATCCCGCATCGAACCGTGGTTTTTAGGCCAATTGTGGAACATCGCAGCCTTTGAAAAGCAAGGGCGGGTCGAAACAAAAGAAGCGCTCTTGCAAGCAAAACGGCTGGGCTTTAGCGATGTCACGCTTGCAAAATGGCTGAATCACACCCAAGCTGACCTCCGTGCCCGCCGGAAGGCGTTAGGGATTGTCCCCTATGTGAAACAAATCGACACGCTTGCGGGTGAATTTGAAGCCGAAACCAATTATCTGTATTTCACCTATCACGGCAATGCGCATGATATTGAGCCGTCTCTAGAGCAACCCATCATCATTTTAGGCTCGGGGCCTTATGCGATTGGGTCTTCAGTTGAATTTGACTGGTGTGCCGTCAATATGGCGCGCACGCTGCGGGCGCTCAAGCGTTCAGTCATCATGGTGAATTATAATCCTGAAACCGTATCCACCGATTATGATGAGTCCGATCGCCTATATTTTGAAGAATTGAGTTTTGAGCGCCTGGCCGATATTGCAGAGTTTGAAAATCCGGCAGGCCTTGTGATTTCAGTCGGAGGTCAAATCGCGAATAACCTCGCCGTACCTTTGTATGAAGCGGGCTTTCCGATTTTGGGGACGCATCCCTCGGACATTGACCGGGCGGAAAATCGCGAGAAATTTTCAAGCCTTCTCAATCAGCTTGGCATTGATCAACCGAAATGGGCGAAGGTCGGGAGCCTTGCGGATGCGCGTGCTTTTATTAAGGACGTGGGCTATCCCGTGCTCCTCCGGCCTTCTTATGTTTTATCCGGTGCGGCCATGAACATCGTCGAAAATGAAGCGCATCTTTTAAAGTATTTGTCGGAAGTCACGCAGATTTCAAAAGAGCATCCTGTGGTCATCTCCCAGTTTATTGAAGAAGCCAAAGAACTGGAGATGGACGCCGTCGCCATGAACGGCACGGTCGTGATTGAAGCGATTGCGGAACACATTGAACACGCCGGTGTGCATTCGGGAGATGCGACCATAGTATTGCCCCCTGAAAAACTTTATTTAAAAACCATCCGTCGTGCGAAACAGGTCACACGTGCTTTAGCCAAGGCTTTGAAAATCCATGGGCCTTTCAATATTCAGTTTATCGCCAAAGAAAACGATCTCATGGTGATTGAATGTAATATTCGGGCTTCGCGTTCCTTCCCTTTCGTGAGTAAAGTCACGCCCTATAATTTCATTGAAATCGCGGCACAGGTTTTGCTCAATCATTATAAAAAGCGGGCGTATAATACCTTGGAGTTGAACCACGTTGCCGTGAAGAGCCCGCAGTTTTCTTATAATCGCTTTAAGGGCGCGGACCCTGTCGCGCATGTGGAAATGGCCTCGACGGGCGAAGTCGCGTGTATTGCCGATGACTTGCTCGAAGCCTTTTATTTATCCTGGCAGGCTACGGGTCAGGAGATTAAAAACAAACGCCTCCTCATCAGTTTAGCCGATGCGTATAAAACGCGCTTTGCAAAACTCCTGACTCAGCTTGAGGCCAAAGGCTTTGAACTCTATTGTACAGAAGGCACACATGATTATCTCAGTAAAATCGGCGTCGGCGCGCGCTGTGTGTTTAAAGTCAGCGAAGCCATTGAACCCAATGTCGGAAGCCTAATCGGCGAGGGAGACATCGCCTTAATCATCAACATTCCCGGTAGTCTCCCGCAAGGCTTAACCGCGAGCGACGGGTTTACGATTCGCCGTCTTGCGATTGATCATCATATTCCCCTCATCACCAATCCCAAAATCGCCGAACTCATGCTGCGCTGTATGATTGAGCTTGAAGGATCAAGTCCGCAGGTGAAATCCTGGAATGCGTATTTGCAAGTTTAAAACGCTATGGCTTTTCATTTGATGAATAGAGATGCAATGATTGTCAAAAATTATTATCTACACTAGAATTCACGAGGGGAGCTTTCCGATTGCTCTTGCAATAAAGGTATAAGCAAAAGCCTGGTTTGCAAGCGAGGTTTCAGCTTGATTCAGAAACTAATAAACCATTCAGAGGCCAAAAAAGCGCAGCATAAGGGCGTGGAGATATGCATAAAATATATATGAAGCGCTTCGTGATCTTTTCTATGGATACCTTTGGTGACCTCACCCTCCGGCAATCCTTTTTTAAAGGCTTGCTTGACTTGGAGTATGATGTCACACTCGTTGTGCAAGACCGGTTTGCTGTTTTGCTGCCTTTTCTTGATAAGCGTTTAAAATGGATCTCGACCACACTGAATCCCAAGGCGGTGAGCCTTGCATCAAAGGCAGAAATAGAGCGCCTCAGGATAGCGATCACTGCACTAGCGCCCGACGCTTTGGTGAGCCCTGAGTATTTTTATACCGATCTTGAACAATGGGTGATGCTGCTTTTTCCGCATTTACCACGCTTTGGCTTTGAAAATCCTCGCCTTGCTGGAGTTTTTAAAATCACGCAACCTTGGATTTATTTGAAGCTTCAAGGGTGGAACGGCGCGTTTAATCATGAAGTCAAAGGATGCATGGAAGGAGATCACGAATTTTCTAAATCTCAAGCGATGTTCAAAAAGCTCACGGGAAAAGCACTGACCGCTTTACCGCATATCACACTTAGCGATGAAGTTTTGAAGCAAAATCAAACCCTCCTCAGTACAATGGGTCTCATCCCAGAGAGCTATGTGATTGCCGCGCTAGGGGGAAATACGAATGCTTCACTCAAGCTCCTCCCGGCTGAAACTTGTGCCAAAACCATAATTTATCTTAAAGAGAAGTATAATCTGCCATGCGTGGTAACCGGTGTTGAAAGCGAAACAGCGCATTTGCAAAAAATTGTAAATTACTGTGAAGCTGCTAATGTTCCGGTCTCTCTTTTTATAGGCACGCCAGCGACCCTCGGAGCACTTCTATACCTCATTCAACACGCACGCTTTTATTATGGTAATGACACAGGAGCCATGCATTTCGCGGGAGCCTTACAGCGGCCTGTCCTCGCCCATTTTGGGGGAGGGGGCGCTTACAAATTTTTGCCGCTTGCTGAAAAATCATGTGTTCTCTGCCAGGATTTACCCTGTTATGGCTGCGGTTGGCATTGTTGGGCCGGAACGCCGCTCTGTATTAATCGGGTGTCGCAAGACAAACTCTATGAAGCGGTTGATTGGATATTGGACTCACATGCCGAGGGCAAGCGTCTTGACCTAGGCGAAAAGTTAAGTGTTGAGGAAACTCAAACCATTCGCCATTATTTTCAAATATTTCAACGCAACAGAAAGCTTAAACTGGGCATGAAAGCGATATGGCGCAATATTTTGAGTTTAGGTTTCTTTTTCCGCAGATAAACCCTGCATAATCATATTTTTAAGATGCACTTCAAATCCTCGTGAAGGTTGCCAGCCTAATTCTTTTTGAATGAGGCTGGAGTCAATCGCATAGCGCCAATCGTGACCCGGCCGATCGGTCACAAAGCTGATGAGCGAGTGATAGGAGGTCGTGACAGGCTTCAATTCATCAAAGAGGTCGCAAATCAGGCGAACGATAGCGAGGTTTGTCCATTCATTATGTCCGCCGACATTATACACCGCGCCTTGCCTGCCTTTCTGTAAAATCAGATCGATGGCTGCGCAATGATCTTCCACAAACAACCAGTCTCGGATATTGCTCCCGTTGCCATACACGGGGATGGGCTCTCTCTTTAAACAGGAGCGAATAACGGTGGGAATGAATTTTTCAGCATGCTGCAAAGGCCCAAAGTTATTTGAACAATTTGAAGTTGTGACTGCCAAGCCATAGGTGTGATGATAAGCACGCACAAGATGGTCTGATCCGGCTTTAGAAGCAGAATAAGGGGAGTTCGGCGCGTAAGGCGTGGTTTCGCTAAAGGGAGGGTCATGCGGGCCCAAAGTCCCATACACTTCGTCGGTTGAAATATGGTGAAAGCGGCAAGCAAATTTTCGCGCGGCTTCAAGGAGGGCATGGGTTCCCATCACATTGGTTTTGACAAAAAGTGCAGGGTCTTTAATGGAATTGTCCACGTGGGATTCCGCAGCAAAGTGAACGATGGTATCGATATCGTGTTCATTGAGAAGGTGTTCAATCAAGTGTTGATTGCAAATATCGCCTTGAACAAAAACATGCTGCTCAGGGTGTGGAAGATGTCTCAAGTTATTGAGAGAACCCGCATATGTTAAGGCATCCACGTTTACAATCAAAGCATGGGGATGATGTTTTTGCCAATAATGAATAAAGTTCGCGCCGATAAAGCCCGCGCCGCCTGTGACTAAGATTTTTTCCATTTCGATTAAGTCTCCATTCGCTTAAGTTCGTCCTGCCATAAGGCTTGTTTGATGCCAAACACCCTTGCGATCTTCTCGCAATTCATAACGGAATTGAAAGGTCTTTTTGCCTTGACTGGGTAGTCTGCGGTGGTAATGGGGAGGATGCGACACGTCGCTGGTGCAAACGTTTTGGCAAATTCAAACCAGGTGGTCACAGGCGCATCTGTATAATGATACAGCCCCCAATTGTCGGGTAAAGCGGGGTGCGTCAACAGTTTGGCGATCACGTTTGCAATATGCGATGCGCCTGTCGGACATCCATATTGATCGGATACGACCTTGAGTTCCTCCCGTTCAGAGGCGAGACGTTTAATTGTCTTGACAAAGTTATGGCCAAAACGCCCAAACACCCAACTCACCCTCAAAATGATGTGCTGATCCCAAATGGCTTGCAGCGCGGCTTCTCCCGCTAATTTTGATTCACCGTAGACGCTTTGAGGCGCTGGGTGGTCTGTCTCAAAATAAGCGCCTTCTTTTTTACCATCAAAAACATAATCCGTTGAAAGGTGAATGAGAGGAATAGCGTGTTGTTTACACCATAAAGCGAGGGTTTCCACGCCTTTTGCATTTACCAGAAAAGCTTTTTCAGCATCGTCTTCTGCACGATCCACGGCGGTATAGGCCGCGCAATTGATGAGCGCATCCATTTTTTCAATGGGACTGCCTAAGTCAGCGCGTGTGATATCCCACTCTTCTGAAGAATAAGCATAGACTTCAAAACCTTGAGACTTGCAGTGTAAGGCGACTTCCTGCCCAACCTGCCCCTGTGCACCCGTAATCAAGACTTTCATGGTGTGAAATCCGGCAAGCGGTGCACCGCTAATTCTGCGAGCGTTCCATAAGCTTGATCTTTGGCGGATAAAGCGGGGGGGGAATGCGCTCGATCAAAAGGCCAGTCGAGCCCTAAACTTGGGTCATTCCAGATAATCCCCATTTCACATTCCGGGTGGTAATAATCACTGCATTTATAATGAAAGTCTGCGGTTTCACTCATCACATAAAATCCATGAGCAAACCCTTTCGGCACAAAAAGTTGCCAGTGATTGGTGTCGCTCAATACAACGCCATAGCCTTTGCCAAAAGTAGGCGATCCGCGACGAATGTCCACTGCCACATCAAACACTTCGCCACGACTCACGGTCACAAGCTTGTCCTGCGGATGTTGATATTGAAAATGCAGCCCCCGCAGCACACCGCGCTGTGAGCGGGAAAGGTTGTCTTGCACAAAATGGCAAGCAACTCCCATTTCATGATACCGCGCTGCTTGATAGCTTTCGAAAAAATAACCGCGCGCATCTCCAAACGCTTTGGGTTTGATCAGCAACAATCCTTCAAGGCCGGTTTTGACAACTTCCATTTGTTTTCTATTAATGTAAAAGAAGGGTATGATGCCATAATTTTTTCAAAAAATCCTGCGTCGCAGGGACGAAATAGGGTGGTTTTGAAAACCTTTTAAACCTGAAGAGGATTCACTTTTTTTGGGTTGATATGATAAAGCGTCCGGGCTTTTTTCACGTCGTCAAGCGTCAAGACTCCTTCATCAAATAAAGCCTTCACTGCATGATAAGCAATGTAATAGCGATTGACTTCAAAGTGTTCACGAAGGTTTGGGCGACTATCACTGCGACCGAACCCATCCGTGCCAAGGCAGAGATAACGCCGGGGCATGAAGTCTCGTAATTGCTCGGTATAGAGCTTGATATAATCTGTGGCCGCAATGATGGGCCCTGTGGCGTCTTTTAAGCATTCGTTGAGGTAGGACGATTTACGCGGTGCATCGGGGTTGAGATCATTGAAGCGCTTCGCATCCTGGGCATCGCGATAGAGTTCATTCGCGCTCGTCATACTCCAGACATCGCTGCTGATTCCGAAGTCTTGAAAGAGGAGGGCTGCAGCGGCTTCCGCTTCCCGCAAAATCGTACCGGAGCCGAGCAAGCTCACATGTTTTTTCTCTACATTTTTGGCTTTTTCTAAACAATATAAACCTTTGATGATCCCGTTTTCCGCATGCTCAGGCATGGGGCGATGAGGATAATTTTCATTCATCATGGTGATGTAGAAAAATTCGGCATGGTTGTCGTGATACATGCGATTGAGCCCATGCCAAATCACGACGGCAAGCTCATAAGCATACGTGGGATCATAGCTCCTGCAATTGGGGATCAGGCCCGCCTGGACGTGAGAGTGACCGTCTTCATGCTGTAAGCCTTCGCCATTGATCGTCGTGCGGCCCGACGTTGCGCCGAGTAAAAACCCTTTGGCCCGCATGTCGCCTGCGAGCCAAGCGATATCGCCGATTCGCTGAAAACCGAACATGGAATAGTAAATGTAAAAAGGAATCATGGGTAAGTCATGCACGCTATAGCTTGTCGCAGCGGCCACCCAGGAACAAAATGCCCCGCCTTCATTGATGCCTTCCTGTAGGATTTGGCCGTCGGTGGCTTCTTTGTAATACATAACCTGGTCGCGATCTTCGGGTTCATATTTTTGGCCTGCAGGGTTGTAAATCCCGAGTTGGCGAAACAGGCCTTCCATCCCAAAGGTTCGGGATTCGTCAGGCGTAATAGGAACAATCAATTTACCGAGGTGTGCGTCTTTTGTGAGTGCCGTCAGAATTTGAACATAGGCAGTGGTCGTCGACATTTCGCGGCCTTCAGGCGTGCCTTGCAGCAAACGCGTTGCAAAATCCCGATAATGGGGGATGGTATGAGGCGTGGTATTTTCAGTGCGTGCCGGTAAATAACCGCCTAATGCCTGGCGGTGCTCGTGCATATACTGCATTTCAGGAGCATCTTGTGCAGGGACAACACGCTCAAAATGTTCAACTTGTTCATCACTCACCGGGACTTTAAAGCGATCTCGGAAAAGCTTCAGCTCATCGCCGGTCATTTTCTTTTGATTATGCGCAACATTACGGGATTCGCCCGCTGTGCCCATACCGTAGCCTTTGATGGTTTTGACAAGGATTACCGTGGGTTGACCCTGATGTGACACAGCAGCTTTGTAAGCCGCATAGACTTTCAAAGGATCGTGACCGCCGCGCTGTAATTGTTCGATGTCCGAATCACTCAAATCTGAGATCAAGGCTTTTAATTCAGGCGTGTTGAACAAGTGCTCCCGCATGTATGCGCCGCCGCGGGCCTGATAGGTTTGAAACTCCCCGTCACAGACTTCATTCAGCCGTGCCTGGAGCACGCCTTCCGTATCTTTCGCAAAAAGCGCTTCCCAGTTGGAGCCCCACACCACTTTAATCACATTCCAGCCACAGCCTTTAAAGGTGGACGCGAGTTCCTGGATAATCTTACCATTGCCGTTAACGAGGCCATCCAGTCTTTGTAAATTGCAGTTAATGACAAAGATCAGGTTATCGAGCTTTTCACGACCCGCCCGCGTGAGCGCGCCCGTGGATTCAGGTTCGTCCATTTCTCCGTCTCCGCAAAATGCCCAAACTTTGCGATTTTCAGTGTGGGCGAGCCCTCTTGCGTTCAAATACTTCATAAAGCGCGCAGAATAAATCGCCAGCATGGGCCCGAGTCCCATCGAGACAGTTGGAAATTGCCAATACGTGGGCATGAGCCAGGGATGTGGATAAGATGAAATCCCGATTCCCGCCGTTTCCTTGCGGAAGTTTTTCATTTGTTCTTCTGTGATCCGGCCTTCTAAAAAGGAACGGGCATAAATTCCGGGCGAGGCGTGGCCTTGGATCAAAATCAAATCTCCACCATGATCTGCTGTTTTGGCATGGAAAAAATGATTAAAGCCTACTTCATACAAGGTGCAGCTTGAAGCATAGGTGCCGATATGCCCGCCGAGGCTAGGATCGACTTTGTTCGCGCCCGCGACCGTGATCGCCGCATTCCAACGGATGAGCGCTTCGATTTTTCTTTCAAGTGCGAGGTCTCCCGGATAGGAAGGCTGCAAGCTCGCAGGAATAGTGTTTTGATAAGGCGTTTCAAGCGTGGGATAAAGCGAGGCGAGCCCGAGGCTCCCCGCTTTTTCCTGAAGTTTTGCGAGAAGATACAAGGCGCGATCCGGCCCTTCTTCTGCCACAACAGACTCTAATGAATCAAGCCATTCCCGGGTTTCAGTGGGGTCTATATCTGCCATGAGGTCTATTCCTATTTGTCTCTCTTTGAAAGAAGTGATTATATAAGAGAGGGCTATACTTGAACAAGCAGTCAGTGTAGCGATTCTTGCTTCATCAAAATTGAAGAAGCGCCGTGTCCACCCGTAAGGTTAAAGCTTGAAAAGGCTGAATCTTGGTTCCGAGTAGCGGCACTTTGGCATCTTGCCAAGTGAGCGGCTTGAGATTTAAAAAGTGTTCCGCTTGTTCCGCGAGTTTCGGTAATACGGGCTTTAAATAGACGAGGAGAATTTTAAACAGATTCAAGGCCTGAGTCGCAATAAGCTGGACTTCCGGAAGCCTCGCTTCCTCTTTCGCGAGCGCCCAGGGTTGATGCTGATCAACAAATTGATTGGCAAAGTCAGCAAGCTGCATGATCTCACGCATGGCTTTGGCATAGTTGAGGTGTTCATATAACTCGGCAATCTCTTCACTTTTACTGAGGAACTTGTTCCATAAGCCTTGATCCAAGAGGCGATCGGCTAGTTTTCCTCCAAATTTTTTGGTAATGAAAGAGGCGGAGCGGCTCGCGATATTGACGAATTTACCGACGAGGTCTGCATTGACTCGGAGGGCAAAATCTTGGAAGTTGAGATCGAGGTCTTCGACTTCACCGCTTAATTTTGCTGAAAAATAATAGCGGAGATGTTCGGGATTGAATCGCGCTAAAAACGCGTCGGCTTCGATAAAGGTGCCGCGGGACTTGGACATTTTGGTCCCGTTGACCGTTAAAAAGCCATGACAGTGAATGGCCGTCGGCGTGCGATATCCCGCTGCGTGCAATAAAGCAGGCCAGAACATCGCGTGAAAATACATAATGTCTTTACCGATAAAGTGGTGGAGTTCGGTGGTGGCGTGTTCTCCCCAAAATTCATTAAAATCAAGACCCAGTCGATCGGCTAAAACCTTGAAACTGGCGGGATATCCAATGGGTGCATCAAGCCAGACGTAAAAGTATTTTTCAGTCCCCGGGATTTTAAAGCCGAAATAAGGCGCGTCGCGCGAGATATCCCAATCGGCTAGCCCTTGATGAAACCATTCGCGAAGCTTGTTTTGCATTTCGGCCTGGAGATGACTGGCTGTCCAGGAGGCCAGGAAATCCGTAAAGTGGGTCAGTTTAAAAAAGTAGTGTTCGCTGTTTCGGAGCACTGGCGCGCTTCCGGATAAAGCAGAATAAGGCTTGAGTAAATCCGTAGGTTGATACGTGGCACCGCATATTTCACAGCCGTCGCCATATTGCTCCTCTGCTTTACAGCGGGGACAGGTGCCTTTCACAAAACGATCAGCTAAAAACATCTTTTTTTCGACATCGTAATATTGCTCAACCTGCGCGACCTTGATGTCGCCCCGCGCATTAATTTTAGTAAAAAATTCCCTGACCAGCACCTCGTTAATCGGCGAGTGCGTGGAGTGATAGGAATCAAAATGAATATGAAAACGCTGAAAAGTGTCATACTGCTCTTTGCTGATTCTCGCAATCATGGCTTCCGGTGTTTCGCCGTTTTGCTCGGCTTTGAGCATGATCGGCGTGCCATGCGTATCACTGCCGCAAATATAATAAGCCTCATGCCCCCGCATTTTTTGAAACCGCATCCAGATATCGGTTTGCAGATATTCCACCATATGCCCGAGATGAATCGGGCCATTGGCGTAAATTAAGGCAGAAGTGGCAATGATTTTGCGTGGCGTCATGAAAAGGATGATTTCAAAAAGGGGCCTATTCTATCACTAAATTTTAAATTTGATAGGTCACCCGACTCATGAATTGCTGAGCGTATAAACGACCATTTGGGTATTCGTACTATAATCAAAATAACCGATTTCATTAAACAGGGTTCCAAAGAAGGTATCTTGTTGCTGCAAATAGACATTCGGTTTGCCGACAAGGCTTTGGGGGTCAAAATTCACAAAAATCGAGCAAAAATTATCGGGAAAACTGATATCCCCGGGCGTATTGTTGGAGAGTTGTGTAAACCCAATATCGGTATAGCTTCCCGTGCGTCTCCCGCTGTTGCAATTGACGCTTTGAACAGAGATCGCGATGTCGGTCCCTTTGACTGGTTCAAAGTAATGGATCAGCGAACCCGGTGCTAAGAGAATCATGTCAACGAGCAGGCCTAAAAACAATAGAATGATCAAGGCCGTTTGCACACAAGCGCCGATTACATTGCCTTTTAAGAGCGGGTTGAGATGCTTCTTTTCGATATATTGATTGGCTTTGATCGCCTGCATACGCGTCTTTTTTAAGATGAAGGTGAGCACGATCAGGCTCACGATAGGGTAAATCAGTAGCCAGCACATTTTTTGCCAGACAGGAGAAGGCACAAAGGGATAAGAGAGCGTCGTGGTAAATATCCATATCAGGAAGCCCGCAATGATCAGCATCACAAGGGGCAATAGTTTTTTGGGAGAGACTGTGTTCATGGTTATCCGTAATGTGAGGTTGCCATAAAACAAAGGCTCTGGCTCTTCGATATTTCCTGTGGAATTAAGAAAAACATTCCCCTGAATTTCTGCCGAAAAATACATAACCTGAAAAATCAAGAAACACTCTTTGAAAGAAATGCTTCAGGTTGGTTATGCCATAGCAGCGTCGTTTGAGC
>JBMDXV010000029.1:0-2007 GCA_048594525.1 Gammaproteobacteria bacterium
AAGAGAGTATCGGCTTGCATTATAATGTTGACTATTCTCCTGCTTCCTCAAGCAGTGCCATGGCTTGAAGCCATTCTGTTTCAAGGCTTTGAATTGTGGATTTTAAGTCTACCTGCTCCGCAATTATTTCAGTGAGTTTATTTTTATTTTCAGCGTGATAAAGCGTGTCTTCACTTAGGGAGTCTTCCAATAAAGCGAGTTTTAAGTGGAGACCAGCGAGTTCTTTTTCTAACTGCTGGCAGTGTTTGATTCGGACTTGATGGGCTTCGTGCTCCAAGGTGGCTTTCTTTCTATTTCCTTTGCAGTTTGAAGTGGAGTCTGTTTTTGGGGAAGGGGTTTGCCTGGTTCGTTCATCGTCCTTTTTCTGTTCCTTCTTCCACCAAGCGGGATAATCGTCAATCGTGCCTTTGAACTGGGTCAGTTTGCCTTGGTAGACGAGGAAGAGCTCATCGGTCGTCGTGCGGAGTAAATGGCGATCGTGTGAAATAATCACCACCGCTCCCTCATAATCTTGCAAAGCGAGGATTAAAGCTTGACGCATTTCAATGTCAAGGTGGTTGGTGGGTTCGTCGAGAAGGAGGACATTGGGTTTTTGAAAGACAATGAGTGCGAGGGCGAGCCTCGCTTTTTCTCCCCCTGAAAAATGACGTATAGGATCAAAAATCGTATTCCCTTTAAAGTCGAACTGGCCCAAGAATTTGCGAATATCCGGTTCTGGTGTGTGTGGGCTGAGATGGCGGATGTGCCATAACGGGGATTCGTCTTCCCGCAGGATATCAAGTTGGTGCTGTGAAAAATAGCCCAGTGAGAGATGCGGGTTCACCGCGCGCGTGCCTGCTAAAAGTGTCCTCTCCCCTGCGAGGGCTTTAATTAAGGTGGATTTACCTGCGCCATTAGGGCCGAGGAGGCCTATTCTTTGGCCGTTGCTCAAGTTAAATTCTGCGTCTTTTAAGATGGCGTGATTTTCATACCCAATGCTCGCGTGTTGCAGACTGAGTAAGACGCCTTTTACATTTTGCACGCATTCAGGAAAAGAAAATTGAAAGACGGATTCTTCATATGCGGGCAGCATTTCCCCCATGCGTTCCAAGGCTTTAATGCGGCTTTGCGCCTGCGTGGCTTTGGTTGCCTGGGCTTTAAAGCGATTGATAAAATGTTGAAGATGTTCGCGTTCGCGCTGATGTTTAACAAAGCTCGCCTGTTGCTGTTCTAACTGCGTGGCACGCTGGGTTTCGAAATCGGAATAATGGCCAGTAAATCGTTTAATCTCCTCATGATGGAGCCAGAAAATCGCCTTCACCACTTTATCCAGAAATTCCCGATCGTGTGAGATAATCAATAAAATCCCGGGATAATCTTTGAGCCATTCCTCCAGCCAGAGCACGGCTTCTAAATCCAGGTGGTTCGTTGGTTCATCAAGAAGGAGTACGTCGGAATCGGCAATTAAAGCCTGCGCCAGATTGAGCCGCATTCTCCAGCCGCCTGAAAATTCGGCCACATTTTTCTCCTGATCCTCAAAACGAAAGCCGAGCCCATGGAGCAGTGTGGCGGCTTTAGCGGGTTTTGCATAATGCTCGGTGTGCAGCATCCATTCGTGAATTTTTCCTAAAGCATCAATATCCTCAGTCTGTTCGGCTGCGCGGAGTTCGGATTGTTGCTGCCTGTAAACGGGATCGCCGTCGAGTACATAGTCGAGCGCTGACATCGCTAAGGCAGGCGTTTCCTGTTTAACGGTGGCCAGTCTTAAGTTTTTAGGCAGTTGGATGTCTCCCTGATCGGGTTGAATGTCGCCTTGGATCATGGCAAACAATGTTGATTTCCCAACGCCGTTCTGGCCAATGAGGCCCACCTTTTCATGCGCATGCAAAGTGAAGTTAAGGTCCTGAAATAAAAAGCGGGTGCCGAGTTGTAAGCTAACGTGGGTGAATTGAATCATGTTTTTATAATAGTTCTATGTAATATCTGCTTATGATGCCTCGGGCAGCTTGAAGAGTCCATGATAATATT
>JBMDXV010000003.1:0-2479 GCA_048594525.1 Gammaproteobacteria bacterium
CCAGTACTTATTCTGCATTAAGACTGTTAATTACTCTTAAAAATTATTATTTTTAAATCAATAAATCCACTCGTTTGAGGAATTTTGCAAGTGCCTCCGACGTTACATTATTAATAGTTGCGTTAAGTAGTTGGATGCACCTTAATTAAATACCTTAAGCCCCGGAGTTAATGACAGCATGGCAAAATTTTGTGTACTATAGGGTAAGATTTTATATTTTTTTAATTTTAAAATGGGCTTGAAACGCGCTCTTTAAGATACGGGAGCTATTATACGGGATTCAGGTATTTTAGCAACTGCCTATGCGGTATTTTTTATCACCATCCCTCTTACAACCCGGCTTTCAAGCTTGCTTCAATGAAGCCACGCAAATCGCCGTCTAACACTTTTTGGGTATCGGTGCGCTCTACATGGGTACGCAAGTCCTTAATTCGGGATTGGTCGAGAACGTAGGAGCGAATCTGGCTGCCCCATGTGACCTCTAACTTAGAATCTTCTAGCTTTTGATCGGCTTCCCGACGCTTTTGCATTTCGAGTTCATACAGCTTGGCCTTGAGCATTTTCATGGCTTTATCTCGGTTTTGATGCTGTGAACGTTCATTTTGACATTGCACGACGGTATTGGTGGGAAGATGGGTGATCCGGATGGCTGAATCTGTCTTGTTTACGTGCTGCCCCCCTGCTCCACTGGCGCGATAGGTGTCAATCCGGAGATCGGCGGGATTCACTTCAATTTCAATATTATCGTCCACTTCGGGTGAGACAAACACGGAAGCAAATGAGGTGTGTCGCTTGCTGTTCGCATCAAACGGGGATTTACGGACCAGGCGGTGAACGCCCGTTTCTGTACGCAACAAGCCGTAGGCATAGTCTGCCTCGATATACAGGGTGGCGCTTTTAATCCCTGCAACGTCTCCGGCTGAGACTTCAGCTACCTCAACCTTAAACCCCTCAGAATCACAAAACTTGAGATACATCCTCAAAATCATTTCTGCCCAATCTTGCGCTTCCGTTCCACCGGAACCTGCTTGAATGTCAAGATAGGCATTGTTTTTGTCAAGCTCGCCTCTGAACATGCGCATGAATTCCATGTCTGCAAGCGCATCTGACAACGATTGAATGTCTTTCTGTAAATCAAGCGCGAGGGATTCATCATACTCTTCTTCCAATATGCTTAAAAAGACTTGATTATCCTCAAGCTGCTTTTCTAAATTTTGGATCGTTGTGACGATTTTTTCAAGATTGGCCCGCTTTTTATTTAAAGCCTCTGCCTGTTCAGGCTTGGCCCATGCGGCAGGGTCTTCCAATTCTCGTAACACTTCGACCAACTGCTCTGACTGATGATCGTAGTCAAAGGTACCCCCGTAATTCCTGCAGGCGAACGCCTAAATCCTTTAAAATAAACCCCAGTGAATTTAATTCCATTTATGTTTTTTTATATCTTTTAATCAGGTAGAAATTTTGGCATAATGCACGGCTTGTGTCAATTCAAAAGCAACCATGCTGAGATTAGGGATAGCCTCATATTTGCGTCATTATCACGGCTTCAGCAAACCCGTATGGCTCAATATTATTGCGGTATTTATCTATACAGCGGGCTTTTTACCCGGTAGTTTTTTATCGCTTTATTTAGTTTCCCAAAAAGGAATTTCCATTCAAACGGCGGCGCTTTTTATCAGCACTGGTTCAGCGGTTTCCGTTTTGGGCTCGTATATCAGTGGCTGGCTGGGAGATCGCTATTCTCCTGTAAAACTGGCAATTTACGCGCTTTTACTCGGGGGGATTTTTCTTATCATTTTTCCTGTAATGAATCAGCCCTGGCTGATTTTATTCAACCTCAGTTTATTTTTCTTTACCTATAGCATCTTCAAACCCTTAAACAATATTATCTTAATTGCCCATTGTAGCGTGCTTGATCGACCGAGAGTCCTCGCTTTTCACCGCATGGCATTTAATCTGGGTTTTTCAATTGCAATGGTGATCGGCGGATTTTTAGCTGACTATCACTTTACCTGGTATTTTTATTTGAGTGGCAGCATGACGCTTCTCGCCACACTATTTTTTGTTTCCTATCGAAAACAGATGGCCCTCCCTGAAAGCTGGCAGCCCTCCCCTCCAAAAAACCCGATCCAAGCCCTCGAAAAACTCAAAAGATTTCATATTTTCAAAAACAAACCCTTTATGCTGCTTACGTTCATTTATTTAGGGTATTGCTTGATGTTTTATCAGGTACGCATGACTTTTGGTTTGTATATGACAGAAACCTTTGACCTCTCTTTTTCAACATTTGGGATGGTCTATGCCATCAATACGCTTATGGTCGTTTTCCTCGAAGTTCCCATTATGAGCGCTTTAAAAAAACACAATCAGATTAAGGTCTGTATGGCAGGCGTGCTTTTAATCGCTATGGGTTTAGGAATGCTTCCCTTGCACAAAAGCCTTTGTTCTGCAACGCTTTCATACCAATTGCATTATGTAC
>JBMDXV010000030.1:0-3810 GCA_048594525.1 Gammaproteobacteria bacterium
AGGTTCTGGCAAATCGACGCAACTCCCCCAACTGTGTCACGCGCTGTTTCAAAACAAGCCCGGCATGATTGGGCATACCCAGCCAAGACGCATTGCCGCTAAAACCATTGCAGCACGCGTTGCTGAAGAAATGAAGTCGCCCCTCGGGCAATGTGTGGGTTACCAAATGCGTTTTAGTGAAACGCTGTCAGAGAACACCAAAATCAAAGTCATGACAGATGGGATTCTCCTCGCTGAAACCGCACACGATCCCTTACTGAAGCGTTACCATACCTTGATCATCGATGAAGCTCATGAGCGTTCACTCAACATTGACTTTATTTTAGGATACCTTAAAAAAATCCTTCCGAAGCGTCCTGATTTAAAAGTGATTATCACTTCAGCCACGCTTGATTATGAACGACTGGCTGCGCACTTTAAAGCGCCAATCGTCAAGGTCGAAGGGCGGAGCTTTCCCATTCACATTCGTTATCAACCCCTGCATGAGAAAGGTAAAGAAAATCGCGACGTTGTTTACTCAGGCATCGTGTCCGCTCTCTTCTCACTGCAAAATGAAGCCCGTGGAGATGTGCTCATCTTTCTCGCCACTGAGCGCGATATTCGGGAAGTTCGGCGCAAACTTTCAGCGCAATTTACAGACTATGAAGTCTTGCCCTTGTATGCACGATTGCCGCTTCCTTCACAGCAAAAAATCTTTCATCCCGGCAGAATGCCTCGCATCATCCTTGCAACCAATGTTGCAGAAACGTCCATCACCGTGCCGAATGTTCGTTATGTGATTGATTCAGGCACAGCCAGAGTGAGTCGCTTTAATGCCAAATTAAAAATCCAACGTTTGCCGATCGAAGCGATTTCCCAAGCGAATGCCAAACAACGGGCCGGGCGCGCCGGACGCACAGCGCTGGGAATCGTCATCCGCTTGTATAGCGAAGAGGATTTCAATAATCGCTTGCCTTTTCTGGAGCCTGAGCTTTTTCGCACCTCGCTTTCAGCCGTCATTTTGATGATGCTCAATTTAAAACTCGGAGATATCCGTAATTTTCCTTTTATTGACTCACCCCCCTCAGCGCTTGTCAATGAGGGATATAAAGAACTTCTGGCCTTAGAAGCCCTTGATGAGACGAGGCAGCATCTCACAGAAATCGGCCGTGAGATGAGTCGACTGCCGCTTGATCCGCGTTTGGCCCGGATGCTCATTGCTGCACGTGAGTTTCGGGTTTTACCAGAGGTTCTGATTATTGTGAGTCATTTGACCATTCAAGATCCCCGTGCCTACCCGGAGGAATGCCTTGAAAAAGCCAAAGCAGCCCATGCGCGTTATGCTCATCCTGAATCGGAATTTTTAACGATGATTCGGTTGTGGGAGGTTGTGCATGCGGAGACCAACGGGTTTTCCAATAATCAGTTTAAGCGGTATTGTGAAGTTCATTATCTTTCGCTTGTGCGGATGCGGGAGTGGCAGGCTTTGCATCATGAACTCCTTCATATACTGACGAGTCTTCGTGGGAGCCAGGGTGTGATCCCTCAGTCACTCTGTGACAGCTCCCTTAATAAGGGAGCCGAGGCTGTTTATGCTTATCGGGTGATTCATCAGGCTTTGTTGACGGGGGGGCTTTATTTTGTTGGGGTTTATGATGACGAGAAACGGGTTTATCGGGGGGCTGAAAATAAGCTGTTTCAGATTTTTCCGGGGTCCTCCCTCGCTAAAAAGAAGTTTAAGTGGTTGATGGCTGAAAGTCTCATGGAGACTCACAAAGTTTATGCGCGTATTGTGGCGCGGATTGAGCCCAATTGGCTGGAGCCGATCAGTCGGCATCTTGTTAAAAAACAGTATTCTGAACCGTGTTACGATCGTGGTATGGATGAAGTAATCGCATATGAAACGGTTCTATTGTATGGCTTGCCCATTATTACGCGACGTAAAACGTTGTTTGCTAAAAAAAATCCCGTCCTTGCGCGCGAGGTCTTTATTCGCGAAGGGCTAATTCCGACGCAAAATCAAGCTGAAATGGCCCTCCTTGAAAATTGGGAAGCAAAGCTTCGTCGCTTGGGCCTTACGTTTAGGGAAGAGGAAGTGTTTGCATTTTATATCCAACACTTGCCCGACACGGTGGTCAGCTTTAAAAGTATGGAGTCGCCCCCTCCGCCGTTTGATATTAGGGCGCGACTCCTGGACTTACAGCCTTATGAAAAAAGCTATCCTGACGCGCTCACGCTTCACGGTCAGGAATATACGCTCACCTATCTTTTTGAACCGGGTGATCCTAATGATGGCGTGACTTTGCACATTCCCCTTCATGACCTACCCAAATTGCATGAGCCGATTCAGCATCCTCACGCGGAGGTTGAACTCAAGTTTCTTGTTGAGAATGCAGAAGGGAAAGCATTGGCACGCAGCACCTCCCTCACTGCACTCAAAAGGCATTTTGCCTCAACGCTGGATACGCTTGCGAACACGCATGCTTCTCCCTTTGGAGAGACGCTGTATACCCATTGGACTTTCGGAGACTTACAAGATGCGATTGAACAAGCTTATCCCGCGTTGACTCCCAAAGCGGAGGGCGTGCAAATCAAACTCTATCACGAGAAGGATGAGGCAGAAAAACTTCATATCGAAGGCGTACTCACCCTCGCACGCATCGCCTATGCCCGAGAACTCAAAGCGCTGAAGTCAGAATCCTCCGTGCAAACTGAGCTCGGTAAGCTCAGCTTTATTCAAGATAAGGTGAAATTGACCGATGCGTTTTTGCACTATGCACTCTTCTCTTTTTTTACTGATAAAGACATTGATTTGCGCTTGATCCGCACTGCGGCCCAATTTAATGAACTCCTTGACCTGAGGCCTCAATTTTATGCGCATCACCTTCTTTTAAAAAAGTGGCTGGACAGTTTAACTGCACCGCTTTTAGCCATCCGAATCCAGCTTAAAAGCCTCAGCCATAAACAAGGCTTAGCGGCATCGGTTGCAGATTTACAACATCAATTTGTTAACCTCTGCCTGCCACACTTCTTTAAAGAAACACCCCTCCCCTTCCTCCGACGCTATCCTATTTATTTGAAAGGCATGCAGCTCAGGATAGAGCGACTTCTCAACAACCCTGAACGTGAAATGAAACTGTTCCGAGAACTCGAATCCGTCCAAAACGACAAACCCGAACTACGTTGGATCATGGAAGAATACCGGATCTCGCTCTTCGCGCAGGAATTAAAGACCCTGATGCCCATCTCCACCAAAAAAATATTGGCGCAACTTTACTGAATACGAACTCCGTCCGCCCATTAACATGAAAGGTCTTCCCCTTTCCCCTGCAACTGCTCCTGCACCAATGCTCTCCCTCGTTCCAACTCTTGCCTCAACTCTTCTTCACTCGGCAGATACGGCATATATTTAGCGGCGAACATTTGTTTGCTGTCGGTGAGTACAGAATATTTCACGACTGCTTCGCTTTTTTGGCTACAGAGAATCAGGCCGATAGTAGGGTTATCCTCCAGGCTCTTTTTGTGTTGATCATAGATGCGAATGTAGCTGTCCATTTGGCCGACGTCTTGATGGGTGAGTTTGTCTAGCTTGAGATCGATAAGCAAAAAGCACTTGAGTTTGAAGTTGTAAAAGACGAGGTCGATGTAAAAGTCTTGGTCTTCTGTGCTGATGCGTTCTTGGCGCGCAACGAAAGCGAAGCCTTTTCCAAGCTCTAATACCAATTGCATTATGTACCCAGGTTTAATTAGAATACGTTTCCACATATAAAAGTGAATCAGCGATGTCAAAACCGAAATTACTGCCTGAAGGTTTTATGGCCTATGATTTTA
>JBMDXV010000031.1:0-5920 GCA_048594525.1 Gammaproteobacteria bacterium
GCTTTTAAACTTTCAGTCGTTTGACCGATGTTTTGTAAAAAGGCCTGATACAGGGACATCGAGAATTGGCCATTTTGTTGAAAAACAGGGATATGATAAATCACTTGATTGAGCGCATCATCACTTGCCGAAAAACCAAGCTTTTTTAAACTTTGGGATAAAAGCAATTTATCGACTAAGGTCTCCAACACTTGAATTTTAATGCTTTGGGTTGTGCTGGGGTTTTGATTTGGATTTTGGGAGTTATTCATTGATTGCACCATTTGGGCAAAGGATGTGGCGGAAATGGTTTCACTGTTGACTTTGGCGATTTCGTTTTGAGAAAGGCCGCCCCCGAGATAATTTCCAATCCCCCAAAAAGCAAACAAAACAATGAGGAGAGGGACAAGCACCCAAGTCCACCATCCGTGAGCGTGGTCTCTAATCTTTTGTAACATCAGCCATCCTTAAAAAAAAAGCGTACCAAATGATACGCTTTTCCTGAATATTTTGGAAGAAAGATAGTTATTGTACGCTATCTTTCAAGGTTTTTCCTATCCGGAAACCAGGTACTTTTGAAGCTGGAATGTCAAGCGGCTTGCCAGTGCGCGGATTACGGCCTTTGCGTGCTTTGCGTTCTTTTACGTGGAAAGTGCCAAAGCCTACTAAAGCAACAGAGTCACCGGATTTGAGCGCTTTTGTAATGCTGACAAGTACAGCATCCAGTGCACGGCCTGCAGCCGCTTTAGAGACTTCAGCCTCTTTCGCAATTGCATCAATTAATTCAGATTTATTCACAGTAAGTCCCCTTGTTAGTTAAGGTTTTAATACCCGATTCATTATCGGTGAGCCTTTATACCAATAGTAATTTACGAATGTCAAGCGTTATAGTAAAGGGGGGTGTAATTTTTTTCGAGATTTAGGTAAGGATTTTAATCTTGATTTCTCGGAGGCTTGTCCAAAAGGGCATTTGCTTAAAATGTGACATTAAATTGTCTTTTGTATAATTTAAGCGCGAAAAGAGCGCTGCGTTTTTTACACCGAGGGTCATCACCCCTGTTGTATACCTTAACAGTTTAACTTCTGTTTGGTATACGTCGGGTAAATCTTTCTTAAATTGAACTTCTATTTGTTGGTGGGCTTCATAGGCTGCAAAAATTTTTTGTAAGGGTGTTCCTCTTTGAGTGAGAATCGAACGAAGATGGTTGTGAGCCGTTGTTTTCATATATAAAAAGCAAAGAGTGAGAACACAACGAGTAAAGTCGTAATAATCGTAAATCGTGCCACAACACGGGGCTCAGGCCAGCCGGATAATTCAAAATGATGATGAAGAGGGGCCATTTTGAAGATGCGTTTTTGATGCCGTAATTTGTAAGAACCAACTTGTAAAATCACGGACAGGGTTTCGATCACAAATATTCCGCCCATGAGTGCAAAGAAGAGTTCGCTCTGGATGCTTATTGCGACAAATGCGAGGAAAGCGCCAATCCCTAAAGCTCCCACATCGCCCATAAACAATAAAGCTGGAAATCCATTAAGCCACCAGAAACCAAGCCCTGCTCCCATCAAACTTGCAAGCACGGGTAAGAGCCCTCGTGTTTCGGGCGGCAGGCTTAAGTTCAGGCCGATCATGACGGCAAGTCCTAGACTCACAAGAAGAATAGAGAGAATGGCGAGTCCATCTAAGCCATCCGTTAAATTGACCGCATTGCTGCTGCCAGCCAGCGTAAAGTAAGCGAGAAAGACAAAAGCAAGGCCACCGAGCGGGAGGCCATAGCCATGGGCAAAAGGAATTAAAAGCGATGTAGGCCAGCCTTGCGTATGAAAGTAATGATAAAACCATCCCGCCAATACAAGCGCAAATATCGATTGCCAACAATATTTCCAGCGGGAGGCCAAGCCTTTCGTATCTTTGAGAATCAGCTTTTTATAATCATCATAAAAGCCAATGGCCGCGAATAACACTAAAGTGATGAGACTTAAAGCGACGAGTGGATTTTTAAGATTTGAAAAAAAAGCACTGGAGATGAGCATCGCAAAAATAATTAACAACCCTCCCATGGTCGGCGTGCCTTTTTTACTATAGTGAGATTCAGGTCCCAGTGTGCGGATGACTTGACCAATTTGCCATTTTTGGAGAGCGGCAATAAAGCGCTTACCCCAGAAGGCTACGATAAAAAAAGCTAAAAAAAATGCAAGAAAGCAATGGGTCAAGACTCTTCCTTATAGTTAGCGTTCATCAGGACGACCTATATGATAGTTTAAAATGCGTATCACGGCGTCTTCCATGGCTACTTTCGGTTCCCAGTCTAAATATTTTTTGCTGTTTTCAATAGAGGGAATGCGACTGGCCACATCCTGATAGCCTTTTCCAAAGTATTGGTCCGCTGAGACTTCAATAATGTTTACTTGTTTGGCCCGGTCATGATATTTCGGAAAGCGCATGACGGCTTCGCGTAAAAGATGGCCGAGGGCTTTAATGGATAAATCGTTATGCGGATTGCCGAGGTTGAAAATACGGCGATTGGCCTTGTCCTGCCTGCGTTCAATGATGGCAATCAAGCCGTCAACACCATCGTCAATGTAAGTGAAGCAACGATGTTGCATGCCGCCGTCGACGAGTTGCAAATCTTTTCCTTGAATAATATTGCCGAGAAATTGTGAAAAAACACGAGAGCTTCCTTCTTTCAGCGATTGGATGCTGTCAAGCCGCGCGCCAATCCAGTTGAAAGGGCGGAAGAGCGTGTAATTTAAGCCTTCTTTTTCGCCATAAGCGTAAATAACACGATCCAATAATTGCTTGGAACAGGAATAAATCCAGCGTTGCTTATTGATCGGGCCTAAAACAAGGCGGCTATGCTCTTCATCAAAAGGCGTATCCATGCTCATCCCATAAACTTCGGAGGTAGAGGGAAAAACGAGATGTTTGTTGTATTTGACACATTGACGCACGACAGCAAGATTCGCTTCAAAATCAAGTTCGAAGACAAACAGTGGGTCGCTCACATAGATGCTCGGGTTTGCAACGGCCACCAAAGGCAGAATGACGTCACACTTTTTAACATGGTATTCGATCCATTCTTTGTTGATATTGATGTCACCTTCCATAAAATGAAAGCGTGGGTGTGCCATAAACGTGTCAATTTTATGGGTACCAATATCCATCCCATAGATTTCCCAGTCTGTCGTGTTGAGAATGCGTTCAGACAAAGAGCTCCCGATAAAGCCGTTGACTCCTAATATCAGCACCTTAAGCGCCATCTTTTTTCTCCAGAATTTTTTTGACAATATAGCGCGGCCTTTTGCGGACTTCCTCATAAATCCGGCCCACGTATTCCCCCACAATACCAAGGCCCATCAATAAGATGCCGACGAGGAAGTATAGAATTGCAAACAGGGTAAATAGGCCTTCCGCATCGGCGCCATACAATAAGCGTTCGACCATAATGTAGAGAAAGAGTGCAAAGCTTCCGAGTGCAATGAAAAAGCCGATGATGGTAAACATTTCAAGCGGAGCGCGGGAAAAGTTAGCAAAAAAATCAAAGTTATAGCGAATCAATTTATAAAAGTTGTAATTTGACGTCCCGGCTTCTCGCGCAGCGTGGCGCACGGGAACATCAATCGCATTGCTTGCAAAGCTCGTAGCCAGCGCGGTGACAAAAGTAGACTGTTCTTCACAGGCGACCATTTGGTCAATAATCTCGCGTTTATAGGCGCGGAGCATGCAGCCTTCATCCCGCATGTCAATCTTGGTGAGTTTGAGGCGAAGCGAGTTGTGAAGCCGAGAAAAAAACTTACGCCACCAATGATCTTTGCGATCGACGCGATAGCCGCCCACGACATCGTGGCCTTCCTCAATTTTTGCGAGCAGTGAAGGGATATCTTCCGGAAAATTCTGTAAATCCGCGTCGAGCGTCACCACGACGTCGCCGTGTACTTTCTCAAATCCGGCCATAATGGCCATATGTTGTCCATAATTGCGGTTGAATTCTACAACGCGAATGACATCCGGGCGCAGTGTAAATAAATCGTTTAAGACGGTGCTCGTGTTGTCTTTACTCCCATCATTGACAAAAATGACTTCGTAGGGTTTTTTGAGATCATCTAAGACAGGGAAGAGCCGATTATACAAAATAGGCAGGCTTTCCTGCTCCTGATAACAGGGGATGACGACAGATAAATAAACGGGCATACAGAGGGCCTTCGCCATAAAGTAGTGCGCATTATTCACAATTTATGAATCTTTGTCACCTTGAGTATAGTGGGAGGATTAGCTCAATTTGATTTTTGCGAGGGATGCGGCGTAGCCAATATATTGGCTGGGAGTCAGGGATTTTAAGGTCTCTTTCACAGAGGCGGGAAGGGCGAGCCCGTCAATGCACGCCTGGTAGGTCTCGCGTGTAAAGGCTTGGCCTCGGGATGCGGCTTTCATTTGTTCATAGGCATCCGCGACGCCATGATAGCGCAATACAGTTTGCAGGGCTTCGGTTAACACTTCGTAGCGCGGCTCTAAATCCTGTGCTATTTTATTCAGGTTGGGCGTTGTTTTATTCAAGCCTTTTTTGAGGGCCCGGTAGGCGAGTAATGCATAAGCCATTGCAGTGCCGAGATTTCGGAGCACCGTCGAATCGGTCAAATCCCGTTGCAAGCGTGAAATTGGTAATTTGTCTGCAAAATGAATAAAGAGCGCGTTGGCGAGCCCAAGGTTGCCTTCCGCATTTTCAAAGTCAATGGGGTTCACCTTATGGGGCATGGTCGATGAGCCCACTTCGCCTTCAATCACTTTGAGTTTGAAATAGTCAAGGCTGATGTAAGTCCAGAAATCGCGGGCAAGATCGATAAAAATAGTATTGATTCGGCACAGGATATGTGAGATTTCCGCAATAAAGTCATGCGGTTCAATCTGAGTCACCAGCGGATTAAATGCGAGCCCAAGCGTTTCGACAAATTGCTGCGCCAAGCGAGGCCAGTCGAGGTCGGGCAGGACAATCGCATGGGCATTTAAGTTGCCCACCGCACCCTGAAATTTACCGAATATCTCCTGCTTTTGAAGGTGCTTGATTTGGCGCTCCAGACGGTACGAAAAATTCGCGATTTCTTTACCGAGTGTCGTCGGAGAAGCGGTTTGTCCATGCGTCCGTGAAAGCATCGGGACGGCGGCATTTTCATGGGCTTGGTGGCGGAGACAATCCCGAAGGCTCATCAGCTCCGGCAACACTACGCTTTCAAGTGCCTCTTTTAACATGAGGGCATAGGCAAGATTGTTGATGTCTTCCGAGGTACAACAAAAATGCCAAAAGCTTGAGAGTTTTTTCCCAAAGGCAAAAGTCTCAGCGCGCTCCTTCAAAAAGTATTCAATCGCTTTAACATCATGGTTGGTGGTGCGTTCAATGGCTTTAATGCGCAGCGCATCCTCGTCAGAAAAGCATTTCACAATCTTACGCAAAGTCTCTATTTCAGAAGCATTCAGTTTATAATGCGGTAGGATTTCCGCATGAGACATAAAGATCATCCACTCAATTTCAACCTGACAGCGAAACTTCATCAAGGCCGCTTCAGAGAAAAAGTCCCTTAAGTCTGCCACTTGAGAAGCATAACGGCCATCTAGCGGCGATAAGGCTGAGTGTGAAGACATTCAAAAAATCCAAAGTCAAAATAAGGCTGCCAATCTAGCGGGGAGGGCTGTTGTTTGTCAAGAAGAAAAAACGCAGGCCCATCGCCATTTTTACGAAGCGCTGGAAACCCACAGGCTTTTTGGCATCATGCAATGGACTTCTTTGTCACCGGAAACATAGGGTGCAAAAGGGTGTGAATAAAAGTGCGGTCAGGTCGCAAAGCATGCAGATGTAGCATATAGAGGAGAATTGGTCTATAAGCAAGCTACTCAACTAACATGAAGGCAGGATGAATACAGAAGATTTAACAAAGCGATTGTCAAACC
>JBMDXV010000032.1:0-3189 GCA_048594525.1 Gammaproteobacteria bacterium
AAGATTCCTACTCTGCCCCCCTATTGTCGTTTAAGTGGTTTAGAAATGCTGGAAATTCGGCCTGAAACCAATTTCATCAATGTGGGAGAACGCACGAATGTTTCAGGCTCGGCACGCTTTGCCAAACTGATTCGAGAAGAACAGTATGAAGCCGCGCTGGCGGTAGCCCGACAGCAGGTGGAAAACGGGGCAGAGATCATCGACATCAACATGGATGATGCGATGCTCGATGCAGTAAGTGCCATGACCACTTTTTTGAACTTGGTGGCCACCGAGCCTGATATTGCACGGGTGCCGATCATGATTGATTCATCAAAATGGGAAGTGCTCGTTGCCGGTTTAAAATGCATTCAGGGCAAGGGCATTGTCAATTCCATTAGCATGAAAGAAGGCGAAGCCGCCTTTATCGCCCAGGCGCAAACCATCCGTTACTTTGGCGCAGCCGTAGTCGTCATGGCCTTTGATGAGCAGGGTCAAGCAGATACCTTCGAACGAAAAGTCACGATTTGTAAACGGGCCTATACGCTCCTCATTGATAAAGTGGGATTTTTGCCTCAGGATATTATCTTCGACCCCAATATTTTTGCCGTCGCAACCGGGATTAAAGAGCACGATGATTATGCCGACGCATTCATCAAAGCCACGGCTGAGATTAAAAAGCAATGCCCCGGCGCTTTGATTAGCGGGGGCGTGAGCAATGTCTCTTTTTCATTTAGAGGAAATGATCCCGTGCGGGAAGCCATGCATTCCGTGTTTTTATATCACGCGATCCGTGTAGGGATGGACATGGGCATTGTGAATGCTGGCCAGTTACAAATCTACGAGGCCATTCAGCCTGATCTCAAGGAACGTGTAGAAGATGTGATTTTAAACCGCCGCGACGATGCCACAGAGCGTTTGCTGGACGTCGCCGAATCCTTAAAAGGCACTGCGGGGATCAGCCGTGAACAAGACCTCAGTTGGCGTGAAAAATCACTGAGCGCGCGTTTGAGTCACGCCCTCGTCAACGGCATTACGGATTTTATTGAGGAAGATGTGGAAGCCGCCCGTCAAACTTTGGCCCGGCCCATCGAAGTGATTGAAGGCCCACTCATGGATGGGATGAATGTCGTCGGCGATTTGTTTGGTGCGGGCAAAATGTTTTTGCCGCAGGTCGTGAAAAGTGCGCGCGTCATGAAAAAAGCGGTAGCCTATTTATTGCCCTTTATCGAGGCAGAGAAAGTTTCAAGCGGAATAGACAGCGCGTTTAAAGGCAAAATCCTCATGGCGACGGTGAAGGGAGATGTGCATGACATCGGCAAAAACATCGTCGGGATTATCATGCAATGCAATGGCTATCAGGTGATTGATTTAGGCGTGATGGTGCCCTGCGATAAAATCCTCGCGACGGCTCGGGCTGAAAACGTGAGCATCATTGGTTTGTCGGGCTTGATCACACCCTCGCTGGATGAAATGGTACATGTGGCAAAAGAAATGCAGCGCCTCGGGTTTACGATTCCTTTGCTCATCGGCGGGGCGACCACGTCCCCCACGCATACCGCTGTTAAGATTGATCCGCACTATGATTATCCGGTGGTCTATGTGAAGGATGCCTCACGCAGTGTCCCGGTCTTGTCAAAATTATTAGGAAAAGGCCATGATGCCTTTGTCAGTGAGCTCAAGATCGAGTACGACAAAATCCGCGCCATTCACAGTGCAAAAAAGGTCGATACGGATTGGCTCAGCCTCACAGCCGCGCGGGCCAATAAACTCAAGCTCGATTGGGACAACTATGTCCCTCCCGTCCCGCGTCACATGGGGGAATACCTCTTTGAAGATTTAGACCTCGCTGTCCTGCGCCCTTATATTGACTGGACGCCGTTTTTTTACACCTGGCAATTGAAAGGGCTCTATCCGCAGATTTTTGATGATCCTGCTTATGGTGAGGAAGCGCGGGCTTTATTCAATGATGCACAGCGTCTCCTTGATCAGATCATTGCAGATAAAAGTATGCAGGCAAAGGGCATCATGGCCTTTTTCCCGGCCAATAGTGTGAATGACGATGATGTGGAACTCTATCGGGATGAGTCTCGCAGTGAAGTCGTCTACAGACTGCATCATCTCCGCCAGCAAAAACCCAAGCCCGATAATAAGCCGAATAAATCCCTCGCTGATTTTATTGCGCCGAAGGTGAGCGGACGCAAAGATTATCTCGGTGCGTTTGTAGTGACCGCGGGCATCGGGCTCCCGGATTTGCTCGCACAATACGAAAAAGAGCACGATGATTATCACATCATCCTGTTAAAAGCCTTGGCAGATCGGTTGGCAGAAGCTGCAGCCGAATATTTGCATCACCAGGCACGCACCGTGTGTTGGGGATTTGCTTCACACGAAGCCCTCTCAAATGAGGCGCTCATCAAAGAAGCCTACCAGGGCATTCGGCCAGCGCCGGGCTATCCCGCCTGCCCGGATCACACGGAAAAATGGCCGCTCTTTACAATGCTGCGACCCGAGCGGATTGGCGTCACGCTCACGGAAAGCTTATCCATGTGGCCCGCCTCATCCGTATCCGGTTTTTATTATTCTCATCCTGAGGCTGATTATTTTCAAGTGGGAAAGATTAACGAAGAACAATTGCAAGATTATGCAAAGCGCAAAGGCCTTGAGCTTGAAGTCATGCGTGCCTGGCTTCAACATATTTTATGAAAAATGCTACACCATAAGTATTGACCCACCCCCTGTTTTGTAGTTTAATACCGCCCTTCGTTTCGCGAAGCATTGCGGCCTGGTAGCTCAGTCGGTAGAGCAGAGGACTGAAAATCCTTGTGTCGGCAGTTCGATTCTGCCCCGGGCCACCATGATCTCCACGGCTGAGTAGCAAAATGGTTATGCAGAGGCCTGCAAAGCCTTAGACGCCGGTTCGATTCCGGCCTCAGCCTCCACTTTAATTTTCAAAGCGGTTCGAGAAAGTCCAAAATATAAGAAAAATAAAGGCTTTCCGAACAGTTTGGGTGGATGAATATCCATCAGATTCCGTTGACAGACAAAAAATTTGGGGGTAGTATTGGGGGTATAGCTGACCCGACAAAGTTTCTCATAAAAATGTATAATTGGATTTTTATTTTTTATAGTAGAAATGAAGGCATATAGTCAAGACTTAAGAGATTGTGTAATAAAGATTCATACGGTGGATAATATGAGGGCATCAAA
>JBMDXV010000033.1:0-6051 GCA_048594525.1 Gammaproteobacteria bacterium
GGACGGGATTGATTTTTTTAAATTATATGGTATAATATTACCTACATTAATTTTAAATAATTACAATTATGCCAGCAAATTTAAATGATGCCCATACCTTACCATTAGAAAATATCACTGCGCAAGCAAAAGATTTGCCTAACACAATACAGTTGGATAATTTTCTTTTCGCAGCTTCTTTAAAATTAAAAGAAGAGTTTGTAAGGGATTTTACTGGTCTTTCTCGTCAGTTAAAGAAGGCTGCGGGAACATTTAGTGAAAAATTTAAGGGTCAGACCGAGTTATCTTATTTAGAGTACCGCGAAGGTTTAAACATACAAAAGGACAGGATTGGGAGCCTAAAAGAAACAATGCTGGAAAAGGTCGATTTTTTTATAGAGACCGCTCAGGTGCCTCAAGAAGTCCGGGAAGCGATGAAAAAGGACTTATATGCTTTTATAGATCAATATGCGCTTGAGCATGAGGCTGCACTCCAGGAAGAGTTCAATAAAAATCTGAAAGAAAAAGTGGTTATAGCTGAGGTAAAGAGGATTAAACAGGCCATTGCTGCTAATTTCAATATCCCGGAAACGAGGGGAAGCTCTTTTGAGGGAATGGTTCAAAGCCAAGCTGAAAAAATAGATAACCTAGAAATAAAAGAAGCGGTTTTAAAATCCATCAATCAAAATACATCACAGCATACTAGTATGCTTAAAAAAAGGTTAAATGAAATTGCAAGCTCCGAGCAAGCTTTTTGTGATGGTGTGGCCAGATTTTTTGAAAACATTAGACAGTCTGCGCAAAATTCAGAAGATGGAGAAGTGCACACTGTTTGTAAAGAGCTACTTGCTGATATCAATATAAAACAGATCGAGCGCTTAACAACCAATCCTTTTAAGAAGTTTTTGGACAAACAAGAAATTGATTGGGAAAGAGATACTGAGGAAATGCTGACTATCATGGCATCAGATCAGTTTAAAGAAAGAGTGGCTTTAATGTTCACCTTTACTTTAAAGAACGCTGCGCTTGAAGGCGCTATAACAGTAGAAAAAAATAAAATCGCGCAAGCTTTAATTGATTTAAAGGGTTTAGAAGAAAAAAGCGAAAAAGTGATCGGCGCCGAGAAATTACTACTCGAAAAGAACCATAAATTTAGGGATTTTGGCTTTATTCTTTTAACGCAAAGGGTTCCGCGTTATCAGCTATTTCTGAACGATTATAAAAAAGATTTGCATGGATTTCATTTTCCCTTATGGAAAAAAGCGGTCAGTTCCTATGATTTTATATCTGAAGCATTAAAAATGTTTAATAAAATTATAGGGCACAACCTGTTTGTTACTGGTTTAGATAAAATGAAGCTTAACCAGGATAAAGCCCAGTACCTGAATCTTCTCAATTCGAATAAAAAAAATAGAATAGAGCAGTTTAAACAAGAAAAGATACAGAGTTTCACGTCAACATATGAAGTCATTATGGGGATTGCTCCTTCTCAGCAGAAAGTGAATGAATTAGGTTTTAATTTGGAAAAAAAGAATTCAACTGAACTTAATCTGGATAGTAAATTTTCAAGAATTAAAGCTGAGTTTATTCAAAAGCTTGACGTAGCGCTTGATGAAATAAAATCAAATCAAAATTCATTAGAAAGCATACAGCGTGTTTTAGATAACTTAAATCAGGTTAAACAGAAAGCCTTGGATGATGGCCAAGCCCTTCATTCAGAAGAAAGATTACAGGATTTAAAAACTTTTTGTGATCTCTTTATGCAAGAAAGAGAAAGAACACTTCAACAGGCGTTTACAATAAGTGCACAGAGAAAAGCAATACAAGACGATAAAAAAGAAGAAGTCGTCGTGGCTTCGGTTGAAAAATCGCCTGAAGGTGCATTTCTACTTTATTCTCCCGTTTCGGAAAAAAGTGCGCACACGCTAAGTGTTGAAAGTGCTGAAGAGGATGCGGCTGAGTTAAAGCGAAAACGCCATCTTCATGCAACTTTGAAAGAATTTATAGGAACGCCCCAAGGAGCGGATTTCTTTAATAGTCTTGAGGATACGAAAGGAAGATTAAAGGCTGCTCTGTTAAAAGAAGAAACAGGGGTAAATAAAAATAGCGAGCTGATTGGGCTTTATAAGCAATATCTTGAATATTTAGAATCTGCTCAGTTTAACAACGCTAAAGAAGATCCTTTTAAAGATTTTCAAGGCATAAAAGAGCTCAACGATGATCATGCTGCAAAAATATTGCAAATATTGAAAAGCCCTGCATATCAAGAACGATTAGTTGCGATGACTACGCTTACCCTCATGTATGCAAGAATGGAAGATGTATTTACCAAAATTAAAAATGAACAAAAGTCTTCATTTAGTTTTAGGATTAAGAGTGTCTTTAATGATGTTGACCTTAACGCTGAGAGTTCATGGAAAGGTCTTGTAGAAACAAAGTGTCAAATCGCAAACCCTTTTCAAGCGCTACTTCGTTTAAAGATGTCAATCTCAGCCACGGTTGACCATTTTAAAAATTCCGATAATATTAAAGCAGTTGAAGAAACGACTAGAACTTTTGATGCTGTCGTAGGAATGATTCAAAAACTTAAAACTTATAATCAATATGTTCATTTAACGCCATTAGAAATCAATAAGAAAAAGAAAGAGATACAAAATTTTGAAAAACAGTTAAACAGCAATTCGCTTTCACCCCTAGAGAGGCGCAGGTGTCAGGCAACAATAAGCGAGCATGCTCAGGTTTTGAATATCGGAAAAGAAATGGTTGAAAAATTGAATGATAAAAAATCCATAATTAGTTTCGAGAGGATTGCGGTAATTCTAAAAGAAATATTTACAGGCATAAAAGCACCACAGGAACAAACAAAAGCCTCTTCGCCCTTAAAACCATTTACTCAACACAAGGTTTCTTTATTATCCGGCTTTGTTGACTCTCTCGTTTCACTGCTTGATGATCCGGTTCCTCCT
This sequence comes from Gammaproteobacteria bacterium, assembly GCA_048594525.1. Lineage (GTDB taxonomy): Bacteria > Pseudomonadota > Gammaproteobacteria > Francisellales > CACEW01 > JAJZUD01. The sequence goes on from JBMDXV010000033.1 coordinate 2,946, forward strand.
TGCAATGCTTCGCCGCAGACAACGCTTCCAATGGGGAATAGCGCTCAAACAATTTTCCTGAACAATCCTAAAGGCTCTCCCGTTTCAAGCCCCAACTTGGCCAGCGCCTCTTAGTAAAAGGCATTTGAGCTTTTTAAACCTGTGCAAGAGCAGTATGAATGATGGCTTTTAAATCGCGGAGCGCCGTCTCAAAGCATTCATTTAAAATCACACATTCATACTCTTCCGCATGACCGAGCTCATCTTCTAAGTGGGTGAGCCTGCTTTGAATGCTCGAAGCCGTATCCCCGCGCGCTTCAAGTCTTTTTTGCAATTCTTTTAGGGAGGGGGGTAAGATAAAAATAGTCACAGCCGTCCGGCCATAGATTTTTCGAATATTGCGCGCGCCTTGCCAATCAATATTGAGGATGGGATATTTCTTGCGTGCTAAGACCTGTTCCACGGCGGCTTTTGAAGTTCCGTAATAGTGACCATAGACTTCTGCCCATTCAATCAGCGCATCCGTATGGATGAGGGTTTGAAATTCTTGTTTTGAAACAAAGTGATAATGAATGCCGTTTTCCTCTCCCGGACGCTCGGCCCGCGTGGTATGCGTGACCACGTGTTCGAGGCAAGGCTCACTTTTTTTAAGTGCATTGACGAGAGTGGTTTTTCCTCCGCCTGAAGGGGCTGAAATAACGAAAATCAGTCGCTTGTGCATGGATCAAATCGCTAGAAGTATTCTTGCCGGATCTTCAATCAATTCTTTGACGGTTTTCAGAAAGCTCACGGATTCCTTGCCGTCGATGATGCGATGATCATACGATAAAGCAAGATACATGATCGGCCGGATAACGATTTCGCCTTTGACCACAACAGCCCGTTCCACAATATTATGCATGCCAAGAATCGCGCTTTGGGGTGCATTCAAAATGGGAGTCGAGAGCATGGAGCCAAACACACCGCCGTTGGTAATCGTGAAGGTGCCGCCTTGCATATCTTCGAGGGCGAGTTTGCCATCGCGTGCTTTTGTGGCGTAATCGCGAATCCCGGCTTCGATCTCTGCCAAGCTTTGGTTTTCAGTATTCCGTAAAACAGGAACAACAAGTCCCCGTTCGGTTGAAACAGCAACGCCGACATCATAAAATCCATGATAAACAATATCTGTGCCATCAATGGACGCGTTAACGGAGGGAAAGCGTTTCAAGGCTTCGGTCACCGCTTTTACAAAGAAAGACATGAACCCGAGTTTGACCCCATGTACTTTTTCGAATTGGTCTTTATAGGTGCTGCGGAGCTCCATGACGGGTTTCATATCCACTTCATTAAAGGTGGTGAGCATGGCTGTGGTTTGCTGGACATCGATCAGGCGTTTTGCAATGGTTTGGCGGAGACGCGTCATCGGCACGCGTTTTTCGAGGCGTGAGCCGCCTCCCCCGAGATAACGGGAGACGTCCCCCGTCGTGATTCGGCCTCCTTTGCCTGAACCCTGAACTTCAGCAGGATTCACATCATTCGCCTGCATGACGCGCCTGGCCGCAGGGCCAGCATTTTCTCCGGCTGGTGCAGAAGGCGCAGCAGAGGGAGCGGGAGTAGGCGCAGGAGTTTCAGCTTTCGGGGAGGGGATCGGGGCCGCACCTTCCTTAATTTTCGCAATCACTTCCATGCTTTGAACTGCATCCCCTGCTTTTTTGAGAATCTCAGTCAACGTGCCGGAGGTCGTCGCAGGCACTTCCATCATCACTTTGTCGGTTTCTATTTCAACAATGGTTTCGCCTTCCGTAACCGCGTCCCCCACTTTTTTCTGCCAGGAGGCAACGGTTCCTTCGCTAATCGATTCCGGGAATTGAGGGGCTTTAATTTCTGTCGTCATGTTGGGGCTCTCCACTGAAAATTTTTTCCGCATGATACTTCAAATGCAGGGAGAGCGCAAAGCCTGAGCTCGATTTGTCGTTATTGATTACCCACGACCGCTGCGATCGCAGACCATTCGGTGTTATTGGCCGATTCGTTATAGGCGGGATCATAGGATTGTCCGTCTTGCACGGGATTGCTGGACGGTGTGTAGTTATAGCCGAGATACCAGGGCTCTTGGACACTCGCATTGATACCGGCATGATACTCCCCTGCACTCAAAGGATGGGAAGAAGCCGGATTTTGCAAGGCGTAAATCGCGTAACCTACGTCGTTACTTGGGTCATCCGTGTTATAGACGTTGAAGTTGTTTGCAACGTATTCTGCTTCACTGGGATGCCCAACATCCGCATCGCCTTTGCCTTTGCCTGCCACGTCCGAAACCATAATACATTGTGAATAAGGAATTGGGGTTTCTGTACTGGGCTCATTGCCGCAATGTGAATAAGTCTGCACAGTCACAGGCAATGGGCTGACACCGGGAGTGCCGGAGACAATATCAGCAGGATTGTAGACGTCTGCATTCAGACAGTCTGCAAATTCTTGATAAGCGCTGCCTGAGGTGGCAGTAGGTGTGTCCAAGCTCGCTTCATTACTTGCAATGAAGGCATTCGTAATGCTCGTGCATGCAGCAGGAGCAATCACGGCCGTCACTGCGGCGGGAGAATTTTGAGCGGGTTTCAGCGAAAAATCCGGATTCCAGATTTCAACGGAGCTCCACTGCGTCGCACTCCCTGCAGCGGGGAGGGATAAGCTGTAGTTCCCGTGGAAGGCTTCGATTGCGCCTTCAGGGGAGACACCATAGCCATTATTTCCTCCGCCTTCTGTAAAGCGGCGGTTGTTTTCTGAAACAGAATCATTCACGCTCGCATTACACCAGCTGACCGGCGCAGGATACGGCAAGGGATTGCCATTATTCGAATTGACCGTATCATCACATAAACCTGCGGGAGAGGCCGTCGTGGAATCGCCTAAAAATGCAGCATAGAGTTGGCTGGCTTCCGTTGCGTTATTGAAATTGGTACCAAACAGGGGATTGTCATAGGCAATCATCCCTGCTGCGGCAGACGCCGAGGTTTGAGGCGCCCTGCTTTCTGCAATATCATAAGTTGAAATATTGCCGACGCCTAAGGGGCCGAAAGCCGCGACGACATCCGGGTTGAACATTTCAGGGAAGGCAAAGTATTGGAGCCATTTCCCGTGATACGCGAGG
>JBMDXV010000034.1:0-6562 GCA_048594525.1 Gammaproteobacteria bacterium
ATTTTGCGCAATTGTAACATGGTTTTACGTTTTTGCATGGATCAGGCGTTTTAGATCAGCCAAGGAAGGGGCTTTTTGATTCGTCAAGCTATGTTCAGCGATTTCCTTCAAAATTTGAATGGAGAGGGTGATGTCGCCCGGAAATGCATTACTTAACACGGCATAGGCTGAATCTGGAAGCGTTGTGAGTTCTAGGCGGAGAGCATGCATTTTTAAAATTTTGCTCATTACGATGAACGATGGGGCATTCAGGCTGAGCGGTAGCATGGCCTGCAAGCGAGAGCGCATATCTTGGAGATGCAAAGGCAGGGCTTGCATAGGGCGGGTAGAAGTCAAAAGAAGCTGGGTTTTGGTCTGGTCAAAAACCTGATTGTAAAGCGCAAACAGCGCTTCTTCGTATTGAGACGAGAAACTTAAAAGTACATCGACATCATCCAGAATTAAATAGTCAGTATCCGGTAAGTCATAAAAAAAATGAGGCGCAGGAATGGATTTGCCTGAAAAGAAAACGCCTTTTTTTCCCTCCGTAATGCAAGCGTCAGCCAAGGCTTCGGCGAGATGGGTTTTGCCTGAGCCGGGAGGGCCGGATAAATAAATCAGTCTTGAGTTGTCATCTTCAGCTTGGAGCGTTTGAAAAACAAAAGCGTTTTCATCGGGGTAAAAATCTTTAAAACTCAAGAGCTTTTCTCTATGAAGGGGAAGGAGCAATTGTTGAGCCAAGTTTACCGCCCTCGGTTATGGAAAATATAATGATTCTCTTGAGATAACCCCTCTTGAAACTGATATCCTGCGGAGGCGAAATGGCGCAAAGCTTCCGGCACAGTCAATTGGTTTTCAAAAATAAAGCGCGCCATAAGGCCTCGCGCTTTTTTGGCAAGGAGCCCTAATACTTTAAACTGACCCTGATTCCAATCTTTAAACGTGATGTGGATGACTCGGCCCTTCAATGCTTTTGCATCAAACACACTCGTATATTCTTGGGAAGCGAGATTAATGAGGATTTTCTCGGATTCGAGTCGCTGATTAAAGTAGCTGAGCAATCTTTCTTGCCAGAAGAGGTAAAGATTTTTGGCATTCGGCATGATAAGCTTGGTCGACATTTCTAAGCGATACGGTTGGATGGCGTCGAGTGGACGGAGTGCGCCATACAAGCCTGACAAAATAAGAAGATGGGCCTGAGCAAAATCAAGCGCTTTCGGACTTAAGGTATGGGCTTGTAAACTTTGATAAACGTCGCCCTGGTAGGCAAAAATACAAGCTTTGCTGGTGGCTTCGGTATATTCATCAGGATCAAACTGCAAGTAGCGCTCAAAGTTGAGCGTCCCAAGTTTTGGGCTCACGCCCAACAAAGACTCAAGGCTTTGCGGAGAATAGGCTTTTAGAGTGCGGATAAGCTCAGCCGTTTGCTTGAAAAACAAGGGGGGGCTTTTGAAAGGCAAAGAGGCGGCTGAAAAATCCTGCGTTTTTGCAGGGGAGAGCATTACAAGCATGAAGAGTGCGACCTTATTTGAGGTTAAATTGAATCATACTGAAAAGAAACAAAGCTGTCACGATAGGAATCCCCCTCTTTAAGATGTAGCATCAAAGTGACACAATGGTTTAAGTTCTTTAATTATGATTGGTGGGTGCCGGGTCATGTTTCTTTCTGACGCAAGGGTTCGTGAGCAAGCGCTTGATCCGCGTGAGTCTTTTATTGTTGAAGCTCCGGCAGGTTCTGGTAAAACGGAGCTCCTCGTGCGTCGTTTTTTGACATTACTCAAAAAGACAGAGCATCCTGAATCTATTTTAGCCATCACCTTTACGCGTAAAGCAGCAAGCGAGATGAAAGAGCGCGTCCTTAAAGCCTTGAACGTGCAAAATCAAGATACGGGACTGCTTGAAGATCGTCTGCGCATTATGACGATCGATGCGTTTTGTAAAGAGATTGTTATGACGGCGCCCTTGCAGAGTCATATTTTTGCAGCAGACATGTTGGAAGAAGAAGCCACGCTTGCCGCTGATTTTTTAGAAGCTTTATTACAGATCATTGAAGAGAGAGAAGCAGGTGCGGAGGACCTCATTCGCTTATTCCAATATTTTGATAATCAGTTACCCGAAGTCGCATCTTTCTTGTTAAAACTTTTGCGGAACCGTGAAGAATGGCTTGCTCTGGTCTTAATGGCGAGACAAAAGGGAGCGCTTCCTTCCTTGTTACAGAGCTCGATTCAGGCATTGTATGAGCGTCTCGCTGAGGAGCTCAATCTGTCTGTTGCAGCAGTACAAGAAATCAAGCATCTGATTCCGGAATTATTTACACAGAAATGGGAGTTGCGTAAACGCTTAAGTCCTCATTTAAAGGCGCTTGCTAGTGAATTAACAGAGAATGAAAAGCTGCGAGACGTGTATCTTCACATCGCACATTTGCCTCCGCTTGATTTTGAGCCTCATGCGATTCTACCCGTATTACTTCGCATCTTGCCTGTAGCGGCTGCCCATTTGAAGGTTTTGTTCGAAGCAGCGAACAAAACAGATTTCCATGAAATTGCCTTAACAGCGCTCACCTTGTTGCAAGATGCGGACCTTGATATTTTAAGCCAGCTCGATGCGGAGATTAAACACCTTCTCATTGATGAATTTCAGGATACGTCGAACCTTCAGTTTCAGCTTCTCAAGCTTCTCACCGCAGAGTGGACAGTGCAGGATGGGCGAACGCTTTTTCTGGTAGGGGATCCGAAACAGTCGATTTATCGCTTTCGAGATGCCGATGTGAGCCTGTTTCTGGAAGCAAAACATCGGGGAATCGGTGCTGTAAAATTGACTGCATTAGAATTAACTGAAAATTTTCGCACAGATGCTTCTCTCCTAAAGTGGATTAATGGGCTTTGTGCGAACTTTTTTCCCAAGGTTGAAGATGAGCGCTTGGGAAAAGTGTGTTATAAGCCGAGTATCGCGCATCGCTCTGAGGATTCTCCTGAAAGCGACTACGGGCTCAGTTTATTTGATAGTGAGCATGAAGAAGCACTGGCAATTGCAACGAAAATTAAGGCTCTACCTCCCGCAGAGAGCGTTGCTATCCTGGTGCGGGCCCGCACTCATTACGAGACGTTGATGCGTGTGTTCCAGGATCAAGGCCTTTCGTATTCTGTCGCAGATGACAAGCGTTGGGTGCAGTCTGTGTTTTTAGATGATGTCCTGAGTTTACTTTACGTCCTCTCAAATCCAGGAGATCGTTTAAGTGGCTTGGCTTTATTACACTCGCCTTTTTGCGGTTGGTCGATAGAGGACATTTATGCGTTTGTGAAATCCGGGCAAACCTTGTGGGAAGGGATTCCTGTCTTAAGAGATTTGATCGTCGGCGAGGGCGCAAAGCTCAGCCTGTATGAGCGATTTGTGCAGGCAACAAAAATACTGATTCCCTCCTTTTTGAAGGAGGAAGAGATTAAAATCCTGCAAAGGGTGATGAGCGTTGTCCTACACCTGGATATCTTACCCGCGCCGCCTCTGTTTCGTGAAGCGCTAGCCCGCTATGATTTTGGCGAAAATAACCCTGATGTTCCCGTTATGTTCCTCACGATTCATCAGGCCAAAGGCTTAGAATTCGATTGGGTATTTTTACCGGCCTTACACAAGCGGGTTGCAGGGAATGACGCGCCTCTGCTTTATACTGAAACGTTCTATCACCATAAGGGTTTCTACTTCTTGCTGGCTGAACGTAAAAGTCGTGGGGGAGAAGCCTCTTCCCTTTATGCTTATATTGACTGGCTGGAAAAACAAAAAGCAGGATATGAAACGATGCGATTATTCTACGTCGCTTTAACGCGTGCTAAGCATGGGTTATTTTTGTCCGCGGTGGCTGAAAAAAGAATAGAGAGTGCATCAAAACCTCCAGTTGGAAGTTTTTTGAGTTTTTTATAGCGAGAACCAATCCACTATCCAGCGGTCAGTTTTTCGGAGGAAATGAAACACGGCTTCTTTAAAAAAATGCTTCTTGAAATCTTGATAAGGCTTTTTAATCCACAAGCCCTGCGTGCCTGCTAGTATAGCTGACAAGATTCCGGTGAGCAGCCGATCATCGACCATCAGGATTTTGTGAGGAGGTAGGCCTGTTGCTTCAACAAGCTGCATTAAGCCTTCGGGATAAGGCTTTCGCGCGACGTTTTTGATAAATCCAATCTCCGGGAAGTGCGTTTTGAAATAAGCTTCGCGTTCAGGTAGGGGTTTGTTTGAAAAGAGGTAAACAGGCTTTGTCCAATCGCGCATGATTTGCTTCAGCCACATTAAGACCTCAGGCAATGGGGTTCCTCCAGCGTGTGGCGCGAGGACGCCGTCAAAGTCAAGCACCAAAATTTCGACCTCTTTTTGTTCAAGTATTGTTTTGTTCAATTCTAAAATGCTAGGACAGGATAAATCCGGCTGGTTGAGATAAGCCTGTAATTCGCGTTTTTTCTTAAAGGCTTCTTGTAAACTGTAAAGCATGCGGATCATGATCGCTTTGAGTGAAAATAGAATCAGGATCGGTTACCATAGCATACTTTTTGAAGAAGCCGGAACAGAGGCATGGAAGAACATCGCCCCACCCCAGAAGCCCTCCTTGCACAGATTCAGGCCGAAGAGCAGGAATCCAAAAAAGGGAAACTTAAAATTTTTATCGGAGCTGCTCCCGGTGTCGGTAAAACCTATGCCATGTTGCAGGAAGCGCTTGCTAAAAAAGAAGAAGGCGTGGATGTGCTCGTGGGGATTGCAGAAACGCATGGACGTCAGGAAACCGGAAAACGCTTAAAAGGCCTCGATATCCTTCTGAAAAAAAATATTGCGTATAAAGGTCAAACCTTGCAAGAGTTTGATCTCGATGCTGCGATTGAGCGGAAACCCACTTTAATCCTCGTTGATGAAATGGCACACACGAATGCGCCGATGTCTCGTCATGCCAAACGCTGGCAGGATGTTCAAGAACTCCTGGGCCGTGGCATTGATGTATACACGACTTTGAATATCCAACATGTCGAAAGTTTGAATGATGTCATCCAACAAGTGACAGGCGTTAAAGTTCGTGAGACCGTGCCTGACTCAATTTTAGAGCAGGCTGAACTCGAATTGGTCGATTTGCCGCCCGATGATCTTATCAAGCGACTGGAAGAAGGTAAAGTCTATTTTAAAGAGCAGGCAAAGCTTGCGGCTAAGCACTTTTTTAAACGCAGCAACTTGACGGTATTACGCGAACTCGCTTTAAGAACCACAGCCGCTCAGGTCAACCTCGATGTGATGACGGAACGCAAGTTTCAAGACGCCCAAGAAACCTGGCCTACCGCTGAAAAAATTTTAATTTGTGTCGGCTCGGGCGAAGGTTCGGCAAAATTAATCAGGGCGGGAAAGCGCCTTGCAACCACACTGCATGCGGATTGGATGGCCTTATACATTGACGCGGAAAAGCTTAGTTTTACCCAGAGAGAGCGGGATAGCGTTATGCAAAATTTACGTCTGGCAGAACAGCTTGGCGCTGAAACGATGATTGTCGGTGGAGATGATCTTGTTAAAGAAATTCTGCGGGTCGCTCGGGAACGCAATGTCACTAAAATTGTGATCAGTAAAGAGATTAAGCCGAATTGGAAACATATCTTTCGCGGCAGTCTTGTGGATCAACTGGTGCGCCATAGCGGAGAAATCGACATTTATGTGATCCGGACGCAAGATAGTTTAATCGAGAAGCTTCCATTTTTCGCCAAAACCGTTCATTTTCATCGGCCTCGCTGGTCTGCTTATGTGATTGCCATGCTTGTGGTTGCGGTGTGTACGGGCATTGATTTGTTATTGCACCCTTATTTTCCGCTCGCTAATCTCATTATGATTTATCTCCTCGGTCTTGTGATTGTCGCAGGTTTCGGGCGGTATGGCCCTTCTTGGTTTGCGTCGATTGCGAGCGTGATTGCGCTTGATCTTTTCTTCGTATTACCACTCGCTGATCATACGCAAGAAAGCACCCGATACATTTTCACGTTTATGGTTATGCTTGTGATCGGTAACGTGATTAGTTATCTCACCATTAAACTTCGCCAGGAAGCTGAGCGCTCCCACAGACGAGAAAAAAGAACGTATGCGTTACTGTCCCTTACCAAAGAGCTTTCGACCCATCGGGGTCTCGATGCTCTTTTACACATTGCAACCCTTCACATTGCGGAGGTGTTTGACAGTGAAGTGCAGGCGCTCTTTCTCCAATCAGGCCAATTGAGGGTGATCGCCGGTCATCCTAAAAAAATGGACGAGCTTGAAGAAAAAGAGGGGTCAGTTGCCAAATGGGCTTATGATATGAGTCAGCCCGCGGGAAAAGGTACAAGTACCTTGCCTTATTCTGATGCGATTTATCTTCCGATGATCGGGATTAAAAGCACAGTGGGCGTTTTGCGGATCAAGCCCTTATTTGAAGACCGTTTTTTTGCAGCGGCTCAAATGGATTTACTGAAAGCCTTTGTCCATCAAACTGCGCTCGCGATTGAAGTAGATCAAACTATTTTTTGTGAAGATAGCCATGCACAGCAAAACCGTGTAAAATATCGCGCATGTTAAAATGAGAAGAATTGGCGTATGA